>JAGUYV010000368.1 GCA_020061125.1 bacterium
CCGCAGCCCGTGCAGAACCGCGCTCCCGCAACATTGGTTTTTCCGCATCCCGGACAAATCATAAGCTAGACGCCGCTTCCCTTTGTCATAACTTTCAGTATACAGCAACCGCGGCGCGCATGGCAGCAGGGTATAATATCTCATGACATCAGATTTTTCGGAGGAACGCATGGCGCGAACACGCGAACGCATCGGCATTCTGGACACCTTCGGGCTGCGGCCCCTGGACCTGGCGCTCAAGCAGGCGGGCCGCGCCGTGTTCGGGAACAACGACATCCCTCCCACACAATGGGATCTGTCTTCGGTCAAAGTGTTCAAACCGCACATCTCCATCCCCACCTGGCTGGGCGTCAAGGTCTATGGAGACAAAGCGCCGGTTTACAATCTATACAACCGCAACATGCCCGGCCCCAAGGAGCCGTTTTCCGTGCGCGTGACCTCGTGCCGCGATTTCCGCGGCGGGCAGTGCACCTACGACAGCCACCTGGGCACGGATTTCGCCATTCCCGTGGGCACGCCCCTGGTCACCTGTGCGCCCGGCCAGGTGCTGCTGGTCAAGAGCCAGTTCGACCACGGCGGCCTCAAAGTCATCGTGGACCACGGCCAGGGCCTGATCACATCCTACGGGCACATGTCGCGCGCCCGGGTGCGCGCGGGCGACATGCTGGACCGAGGGCAGGTCGTGGGCCTGTCCGGCGCGGCAGGCGTCGAACTGCTCCTGTTCTTCCCCTGGGTATCGCCCCACATTCACTTAAATGTGGTTTTGAACAGCAAGCCCGTGGACCCCTTCGGCGCGAACGGCGAGCCGTCCATGTGGCGCACGGGCAACGACCCTCTGCCCTTTGACGGTCACGGGGGCGAGGAGCCGTTCGAGCCTACTGACTGGAATCCCGCGCTCCTGGACGCCGCCATCGAGGACTGCACGGACCCGGCCGAGCGCAACTATCTGCGCGGGTTCACCGACATCCGGACCCGCGCCGCGGAAATCGTCAACCACCGCATGTTCTTCTCCACCATTTTCAGGGACTTCCCGCCCCTGTACGACCGGGAATACCCGCGCCGCCCCGTTCTGGACCTGCCGTTCCGGCCCCAGGATTACACGGGCGTCAAAATGCCGGATTGAAAAAGAGGGCTCGTTTAAGGCAAAAAAAAGGGCCACCTGTTGGCGTCCGGTGGCTCTTGTAGGAGGAGTTGCTGTGGCTAGCAGCAACCATGTCAATCATTTAACATATCGGCGCGTTCCCGCCGGACTTTAGAGGCTGTGAAAAATATTTTCTAAAAAGATCGGATTTTCGAGCGCCACATTCCGAACCCGGGGAGAGAAACCATGAAAATCGCGCAAAATTCCCTTCTGATGCTGGCGTTTCTGGTTTTCGCCCCATGCGCGGCCCTGGCCGCTGGAGACCTGTTCCAGACGCCCGTGTATGTGTCCGGCCAGGGCGGCTACCACACCTACCGCATCCCCGCGCTGCTTGTCACGCGCGATGGTGCGGTTCTGGCCTTTGCCGAAGCCCGCAAAAACAGCTCCGCGGATTACGGCGACATTGACATGATGGTCAAGCGCAGCACGGACAATGGCGCCACCTGGTCCGCGCCCATCATGATTTGGGATGAGCCGGGCACCGTGACCGTGGGCAACCCCGTGCCCGTGCAGGACCGTGAAACCGGGACCATCTGGCTGCTTCTGACCCGTAACAACACCGATATATTCACCGTTTCCAGCGACGATGGCGGGCTGACATGGTCCGCGCCGCGCGACATTACTGCGCAGGCCAAGGCTCCGGACTGGGAATGGATCGCCACCGGGCCGGGTCACGGCATCCAGCTCGAATCGGGCCGCATCATCATCCCCTGCGACCACTCCGTGCTCGGCGGACTGGACGGCGTGATGCATTCGCACATCATGTACAGCGACGACCACGGCCAGACCTGGCGCCGGGGCGCGACCCTGCCCGAACACACCGACGAATGCACGGCCGCGCAGCTCGCCGACGGCTCCCTGTACCTCAACATGCGCAACAATTATTTCAAATCCAAACGCGCCTTCGCCGTGAGCGCGGACCAGGGCGAAACCTTCGGCAAATTGCGCTGGGACAACGATCTGATCGAGCCGGTGTGCCAGGGCAGCGTGCTGCGCTACACCACCGCGGGCCTTTCAGACAAGAACCGGCTCCTGTTCTCCAACCCCGCCAGCCGCGTGCGCGAGCGCATGACCGTGAAAATGAGCACCGACGAAGCGCGCTCCTGGCCCGTGTCCCGCGAAGTGTACGAGGGCCTGTCCGGCTACTCGGACCTGGCCGTACTCCCGGACATGTCCGTGGGCCTGCTCTACGAAAACGGGGACAAATATTATCACGACCGGATCACATTCGCGCGTTTCGATCTGGAGTGGCTTTCCGGGGGCGCGGACCGCCTTCCGGACCGGAAATAACACCCCTGCAAAACCGGCCCCGCGCTTGTGCGCCCGGCGCGCTCGGGTTATAATGGGTTGCCTGTCTGGAAACTCACGCCGCGGACACTGGGAGCGCACGCCTTTGAAGATCGAATTTCACGGAACCCGGGGAAGCATTCCCACGCCGTCGCGGCGCACCCAGAAATTCGGCGGCAACACAGCCTGCATCGAGGTGCGCACCCGCTCCAACGACCTCATCGTGCTGGACGCGGGCACGGGCATCCGCCGCCTCGGCGTCAATATCCTCCAGGGCGACCAGGCCGCCATCGAACTCATGCAGGCCGTGGAGTTCACCCTCGAAAGCCTGGCCATGGACGAGCGCCTCGAACGCTCCGAAGGTCTGCGCGCTCTCGAAGGCTCCAAACCCTACAAAAAAGAAATCCACCTGTTCCTGTCCCACTTCCACTGGGACCATATCCAGGGCTGGCCCTTCTTCGTTCCCGCCTATGTGCCCCTGTTCAACATCAACATCTACGGGCACCTCAAGGCCGACCACCGCCTGTTCGATGTCATCAACGGACAGCAGAACCTCACCTACTTCCCGGTCTATCTCGACATCATGCAGTCCAAAAAGAATTTCATCGAGCTGGCCGAAGACACCGTGTGCGTGGGCGACACCACCGTGACCTCGCGCTTTCTGAACCACCCCCAGGGCTGCCTCGGATACCGCATCACCAGCGGCGAAATGACCGTGGCCTACTGCACGGACAACGAGCACCCCGCGGACGGAAGCATCAACCCCAATGTCCTCGAACTGGCCGACGGCGCCGACATCTTCATCTACGACACCCAGTACACGCCCGAGGAATACAAGACCAAGCCCGGCTGGGGCCACAGCACCTATGAAGAAGGCGTGCGCATCGCGCGCGAAGCCGGCGCGGGCAAGCTCGTGCTCTGGCACCACGACCCCGAGCACGACGACAAATTCATGGAAGACCTCGAACGCAAAGCCAGGGACCTGTTCCCCAACACCATGGCCGCATACGAAGGGCTGGTCATCACCGACTTCCCGTGCGAACCCACGGAATCGCCCGCGGGCGACGAAGCCGAAGCCGGCGCCGCGGCCCAGGCCCCGGACATGCAAATCACGCCCGCGGCCGCGGTCATCAACCCCGGCGCAACCTTCCTGTCCATGGCCGACCCCGGTTTCCTGGCCCGGTTCGGCAAAGCCCTGGACCAGGGCCTGCCCCCCGTGGACTTCGACTGCGCGGCCGTGGAATTCACCTCGCGCCACGGCCTCTCGGCCCTGGCCGACCTCACCGGCGCGCTCCAGCGCCGCGGCGTCCCCATCTCCTTCTCCTCCATGCCCGGCCCCGTGGCCCGCATGCTCCACCACACCCGCTTCAACCTCATCGCCTCCATGCAATACACACCGCCCAAGTACTGATCGAAAACCCCCGTGAAGGCAGCAAAAACATTGCTGCCCTTTTATTTCAGCTCCCTTTCGGTTGATCATTATGTTATTCAAGTTGTGGGTGGGAGAGCATGGTATGTGCAATGGGCGTCCAGAACCTAATATGGGAATCAACTATCGGCTAATTTTTGTCTCTTCAAAAGATCTTATCTGTGAACAGGCTATCGAACGCTTCATCCATTGTATCTCCTCATCAGAAAACCCATCCCCCTGCAAATCAATTTCAAGGGGTCGAAATGAACGTAAAACCTCATTGCTACCTTCAAAAAAAATTGCGTTTATCTCTTTGAAGGCTAAATATGCGGAATCCTCCCTGCAATCCTTCATAACAAATGACAATGGCCGTTGCTCTATAACGCCAGCTATGATTGTGTGATATTGAGATTTCGACTCTGGATTCAGCAAGTATCTCCTGTTGAACATCCACAGATCATCTGTCTCCGCAAATGGTTCATTAATCATCTTTGTACGGAAATACTGCGTGGTTCCTATGCCTAACGGTTTATTATCCTTCCCAATGCAATAACTGAATGATCTGCCATCCCAGTAAAAACCATAGCAATACTCCGAATCCCATGCAGAATGATTCTCTGTTCGCAGCAGAAGAAAGTCATCCGGCTTGATCTTGGAAGGAATGATGTCCCCGCTTAAGACCCCATATACATCTTCGATTCGCCGTCCCATGATTCCTGTCAGCAATAATTGGAGATTATGATGCACTGATTCATCAAGTGGCGTGCGGGCTTGATAACCTGCGTATGAACTGTCAGAAATTTTCTCAATTGAAAGCGAAAGAGACCCTCTTCCGGCACATGTGGAGAGAAGTGTAGTTGGAATGCATGCTTCTCCCGAATCGCTAACCTTTTTGAATAGATCCTCAAGGACTTCCCGATGATCATGGTCTATGGCTCCGTGCCGGATTTCCAGCGGCAAAAAGTACTCAACGGGCAACCGGTAATGAGCGACAAAAAAAGAATCTTCTGTAAAAATCGCATTTATTTCACTTGAATTGCATGACGATACCGTAAGATGATACTTTGTTGTGCCGGCATGGCAATTAATTGTATTGGATATGAAAAAGATGATTGCGGCAAAGTAAATTCTCATTGTCACATTCCGTTTAATATTTGCTCTACCGCAGGGTTGCGATAAAAAAACCGGTTTGGATCGTATTCGTTCCCGACAATGCGATCCAACAGATACAGCGAATTATTGTTCAGGCAATTCATTCCACAAGTACCCGGCGACGATATGATGGGCATGATGCTTTCTCGTCCAAAAACCTTCGAATATGTATCTTGGGCCCCAAGCCAATGTGTAAACTCATGTGAGAAAATATGTCCCTTGCCCAAATCGTGGTAATCAATGAAGACAGCTTTACCCATACATTCCGACCCATAATCTCTTATCTTCAACACATGATAATCCGAATATTCTGAAGAATGTCCGGCGACGACAATGTCCGCATTTACATTGATTTTCCCGCTAACACTCCATGTGCGTTCGATATCATATTTGGCGGACATTGCAAACCACCCGGCAGCGAACGGTATAAGCTCGAAGCTGGCATCTTCATTTGCCGCTACAGGATCAACCCGAATGGTAATATCTATCGAATATTCATCTCCATTTTTACCAACATTAATCCACAATCCAAATGGATCCGTATTGGCAACAGGATTGTTCATTCCATAATTGTAAACATTTGTGCTCAAGAAGGCATCTTCCTGTAGAAATCGTCCTGTTGATGGATCATATTGCCTTGCGTGGACAATTGAAACAGATACCAGCAGAATGAGAACCGCCCCCATCAAAGAACCTCGCCATTTCATGGCTGACTCTCCTTAGCGAGTAGTATACAGAATTCCCTTAAATTCATTTTATTTCTAGTGTTTGTTCTCTGCCATCGTCAATTTCTAAATACCCGTATGGCACATAATGGGCAGCACACTCGCGAATCTGTTTGTTTTCATCGTGCAGCATGTTTTTGAGATATTCATGCCCCCCCAACTCACCAATTGCATATGTGGTATTCTCTCGTATTACCAAATTGGGACTGTCGAGATTCCGCGCCAAAACAGGAATTGCCTCTTTCGAACAAGACTCCATTCTTCTTACAGCCTGAATTTGCGCCTTGCCCATTGATGTTCCGCAAACAGTTGTTAAGGGTTTCCCTTGCGAACCGACATATAAAACTCCAAATAAAGTAGCGATATCAATATCACCACAGAGTTCCGGAACTGCTTGAACTGAACTGATCATGATATTGTCAAAATGCAACACGCCGATTTCTTCATCATAGAGCAAAAAGGCGCCGAGTGGCCCCAATATGATCAAAACAATCAAAAGCAATAAGAAGCTTTTTTTCTTAGTCATTGTCGTTCAGCGTCTCGCTTGCCTCTCGATAATACAAACAAAATCTGTTCCACCATATTCTTTTGCCATTCCAATTTTTTGACAAAAAGAAGCGTAGCGATTCTTTATGGTTTTTGTTACTCATAATCTCAGATAATGATAACCCACGCAAGGAATCAGGATATGATTTGTCAAGAAGCCAAACAGCAATATATGTCTGCCTATGTGGATTTAGCATTTGTGTCCTTACCCAATTCACGTCATCTTTCGAAAACATTCGTGTACTGTGCCGTTCATAATAATCCATACCGTGTCTTATTTGCATTTGATACCAACCGATTGATCGCCGATCGCCATTATTGAATTCGGAAAGAACAATGCTCCCAACGGTGTTGAGCTGATTAAGGAATGGAACACCAGCAGCATATCTTTCGACATACAATATCGTCGCCACCAATTCGGCTGAAATATTCTTGCTGTTAGCGGCTCCTAATATGGTTCCTTTTACGGCAGTTATCGCCTGTCTTGCGTCAACCGCATCTCTTCCGTCTGGATCAACATAATATACAGGATTTTGATAAACATAGCCGTACAAGTTGACATCCCAACTGCTATCTTCTTGAAGAAAACGGCCTGTTGCCGGATCGTATTGTCTTGAACAAGCCTTGGATGACCATAAAAACAAAATGAGAAGCACTCCCAAATAGAAACCGCATCTGTTCATTTCTGATCCTCTTTCTCCCAAAAACCCTTTTGCAGCGTCTTCTGGTACTCTGCGTAATTTTCGTCAATCATTGGGGGCAGGCCCAGAGCCTCCGCCCTGTCCATGGTGTTATTGGCTTTCCACAAAAAGAAATCATAGCGATCCGGATTGGCCACAGCCATATCATAATAGGCCGATGCAAGGGAGGCTTTAATTTCAGCCCCGGTTGGCTGCAGTTTGGCGGCGAGTTCCAAGTATCGGACTCCCCTCCTTATGTCTCCGTTCATGGCCCAATGGCGGCCGTTCTCGGCGATCATCTCTCCCATAAACTCCCGGTAGGTCAGGATTTTCATATATGCGCCGCTCTTGATTCCTGCTTCCGGAACTTGCATAACATAGATATATTCCTCGTCCGAGCTGTACCCGCCGGTAGTTGCCTCGATATTCCGCATCTCCAAACCAGGATCGTCGTATCTCAAGAAGATGTGCTGCGGGGCACTCACCGGGTATATGGGATAGCGCAATCTCTGGGCCACTGCAAGATACAGCAAGGGCATTGTCCAACAGCTTCCTTTCTCTGTGTCCATCAGACCGTTAATGGTCCGGTTTGATTTCTTTCTGCCAAGAATGTCGTCCTTGTCGTATTCAAAACCCAGTACCTTGAAAAAATATGTATTCATGACCCGGATTCTGGTGTCTGAATCATCTTGCCCGATACGCGCCATCTTCACTTTGATATCTATGGCCATCATGTCCAGAAGCATGTTATACCGTTCAATATCAAGCTCTGGATAGTGTGTTTCTTTTGCGAAGACAAGCGCAAGCCAGCCTATGTCTATCTCGTCCTCTTGGAGAACAGCGATTTTCTCCATGTCATTAATGGTTGCTATTTCCTTGACCGGATACTCATAGGGATATGCCAAAGCCGAACCCATCAAGAGCCACATGAAACAGAGCGCTGTTGCTTTTTTTAATACAGTCATGATAAAACGCTCAATATAGATGCTTTCAGGATACAACAAAGCAAGCCTTTTGTACAGATGGTTTTTTAACAAGGCCACGCTGAAACTCCAACCAAGGGCCATCTTTATGTGCGGTGACATTCCCAGATTCGTTTTATCTCGTTGTGATACCCCCCGTTTTGTTCATGTCTGGGAATTTGAAGATGCAGCCCGGGAGTTGCCGCGGCGGGGCCGGGCGGGCGCACGGCCTTCCTGTTGCGGCGCGGATGGCGTTATAATGTAATGATTACCAGGCGCACGCGGCCGGGGCGACGATCCGGCGGCGGCGCGGAACCGGGATATTAAGCGTCATGGCCCACTTGCTCATTGCCGACGACAATGAGGGCATCAGGGAATTGTACGCGCTGGAGTTCGAGAGCCGCGGCCACACGGTGACCACGGCCGCGGACGGCGAGCAGGCGCTGGCCCTTTGCCGCGCGCAGCGGTTCGACGCCGTGATCCTCGACATCGGCATGCCCGAGAAGAGCGGCCTCGAGGTGCTGGGCGACATCGCGGTGTGCCACGGCGGCACACCGGTGATCGTGAACACCGCGTATCCCATGTTCAAGATGGACTTCCGCGCGCTGCGCGCCAGCGCCTGGCTCACCAAATCCTCGAAGCTCGAGGGGCTGTTCGATGCCGTGGACAAGGTGCTCCAGGGTCCGCGCAAGGCCCCTGGCGGCCAGGGAGACGATAACCCATGAAAGCCCGTTCCAGCGCCCTGCCCCTGGTGGCGCTCGTGTTGGCCATTATGTTCGCGTTCGCGGGCCTGGTGCTGTTCGCCCAGAGCAGCGCCCTGCCCGGCAGCGTGCGCAGGCTGCTCCAGAGCGAGGACGCGCGCGTCCCCGCGCCTCAAAGGCCGGACCCCAGCGTGGAGTTGACAAACCTCCAGGAAGCGTTCGTGCGCATCGCGCAGCTCGTGAAGCCCGCCGTGGTCAACATCACGGTCACGGGCCGCGCATCCGGCGGCGGCGCCCCCTTCAAATTTGACGATCAGCACCGAAAGTTCTTCGATGACGACGAGGATATGGAGAAGTTTTTCAAGCAGTTCGAGATGCCCGACGCGCCCATGGAGAGCATGGGCACGGGCTTCATCTTCGACCCCGCGGGCTACATCGTGACCAACAACCATGTGGTGCAGGACGCCAAGGGCATCACGGTCAAGCTCAACGACGGCCGGGTGCTGGACGCGGAGCTTGTGGGCGCGGATCCAAGCACGGATCTTGCGGTGATAAAAATCAAGGCGGACAAGCCCCTGCCCGTGGCCGAGTTCGGGGACAGCGACGCGATCAATGTGGGTGAGTGGGCCGTGGCCATCGGCAATCCGTTCGGGTTCGAGCAGACCGTGACCGCGGGCATCATCAGCGCCAAGGGCCGCACGGTGATCGGCGCGGGCGCATATAACCCGTACAATGATTTCATCCAGACGGACGCGGCCATCAACCCCGGCAACAGCGGCGGCCCCCTGGTGTCCATTGACGGCAATGTGATCGGCATCAACACGGCTATCTATTCGCGCATGGGCGGGTACATGGGCATCGGCTTCGCCATCCCCATCAACCAGGCCAAAAGCGTGATTATGGATTTGAAGAAACGGGGCAAGGTGGTTCGCGGCTGGCTCGGGGTGTCCATCGCGGACATTGACAAGGACCTGGCCCGCGAGTTCAAGCTCGACACGGCCGCGGGCGTGGTGGTGGTGGAAACCTTCAAGGGCCACCCCGCGCACAAGGCGGGCATTAAACCGGGAGACATTCTTCTGGAATTCAACGGCAAACCCGTGAAAACCGTGCGCGGCCTCCAGCAGATGGTGGCCGAGACGCCCGTGAACTCCAAAGCCGCCGTGAAAATCCGCCGCGGCAAGGATTCGAAAACTCTCGAATTGACAGTTGCCGAACGGCCCCAGGACCCCGATGCGATCGCGCCGCAGCCACGGCGCTGACGAGCGGACACCGCACGCAACGCGCGCCCTTTCCGCCATAAAGGTATTTGACCATGGACGCAAGAATTCCGCTCAACAACCCGGACAACGCGCACGCCATGGAGCGGCCCCTGCGCATCGCCCTGGTGCAGCACCGCCGCAACCGGTTCGACCCGCCCGACAATCAGGCGCGCATGAACCGCGTGCTGCCCGCCATCGAGAATGTGGACATCGTGCTGCTGCCCGAGAACTGGCGCGGCGTGGCCCCGGTCTCCGGAGCCGAACTCGACGACATGCTCGCCCTTTGGTGCGAATTCGCCGCGCGACAGAATTACACCCTCCTCACCGGCGGCACATTCGTCACGGACGGCTCGGGCGTACGCGACATCTGCCATGTGATCGGGCCAGACGGAACCGTGCTGGGCGCGGCCGACAAGATTTTCCCGTCCGAGCCGGTGGGCGAGCGCGCGTACCTCACCGGCGGCGACCGCCTGCCCGTGTTCCAGGCTGCGGGCGTGACATTCGGCGTGCTCATCTGCATTGACATGATGTACCCCGAGCTGGCGCGCTCCCTGGCGCTGCGCGGCGCCGCGGTGATTTTCAACCCCGCCAACATCCCCATCGCGCGCATCGGGCTGTGGCACAGCCTCATCCGCATCCGCGCCGCGGAAAACACGGTGTTCACGGTGTTCGCCACCAACACGGGCACCACATACCCGGACTACCGCAATGTGCTGGGGCACAGCGCCGCGGCCGCGCCCTACGGCGAACTCATTTTCGAGGCGGGCCAGGAGTCCGGCGTGCACATCATCGAGCTGGACATCGCCGCGGCACACTCCCTGCGCACGCGATGGCCCTACCTCAAGGACCTCGAGGCCGTGGACGATTTTTCCGGGGAAACCGTGAGCTTCGCGCCCGGCGCACGGTGATTTCTCCAGCCGCGGAACCCTGCGCCGCGCTTCTTGTTTTCAACTCCAGAAGGCGGCAACATCCGATGGAGGCTCGAACCCATGACCGGCGAACAGGTTTTTCAGAGTGAGGAGTTCCAGAAATGCGTGGCGTTCCACGGGCATTTCTGTCCCGGCTTGAGCATCGGGTTCAGGGCGGCCAGAGCGGGCCTGGAGTGGCTGGCCGAAAACCGGTCCGAAGACGAACAGGTGGCGGCCGTGGTGGAAAATGACGCCTGCGGCGTGGACGCGGTGCAGGCGCTCACGGGCTGCACCTTCGGCAAGGGCAACCTCATCTTCCGCGACCTGGGCAAGCAGGCCTTCACCTTTTACAGCCGCGGCTCGGGCCGCGCCGTGCGCATCAGCCTCAAGCCCGGCGCGCTGGACCCCGTTTCTTCGGACGGGCGCGTCGAGCCGCAGCCGCCACAATCCATGCGCCACAACAAGGGCATCCGCATCCTGGGCATGCCCCTCGAGGACCTGTTCACCGTCACCGAGGTGGCCGAACCCGCGCCCCCCAAAGCGCGCATCCACAACTCCGTGATCTGCGCCCAATGCGGAGAGCCGACCATGGAAACCCGCACCGAGCACAAGGGCGGCCGCGCCCTGTGCCTGGACTGCGCCGCGCGCACGGATTGACGCACACGCACCTTTTCTGGTACAAATGTGTCATGCAGTCATGACAGGGGGAATCTCGCATGGAATGGTCCGCGGATCTGGAAATCGGCATCGAGCAGATTGACGAACAGCACCGCCGCTTCTTCGATTTCGTCATGGATCTCCGGGAATCCGATGATACAAAGCTCGACGAAAAATTCGAGTTTCTCAAGAACTACGCCCTGGAGCACTTCGACGCCGAAGAAGCGTTCATGGAAGCGCACGAATATCCGAGGCTCAACGAGCACGCGCAACTGCATGTGGATTTCATCCGCAAGTATTCAGACATGGCGCGCGAGTTCCTGGAGTTCGGTTCGCCGGGGCCGGACCTTGACAGCATCCGGGAGATGGCTGAAACCTGGCTCGTGAACCACATCTCCGGAGCGGACGCGGATTATGCGAAATTCACACGGGAAAAACGCTCGGAAAATCAGTAGCTTCCACGGCAAATCACAAAAACCGCCGGTAATGCGCGGAACATAAAAACATAAGCCCGCGTTCAAAATCCCCGATTATTCCATTTTTGCATTTGTTGCAAAGCATTTTCGCTTTCTCTCTCCCCTCGTGTCGCGGTTCCACGACAAATGCTTCATTGAAAAATGACATGCGGATTGCTTGACGCGCGATACTGCGGCGGCCCTGAAATGGCTTGAATATACACAGGCCGCGGGAGCAGGGCGCAAGGCCTCGGCGCACCTCGCAAATTCCGGGGGGAAACAAATCCCGGCGCAGGGCCGGAGGGTCACATGAAAAACAACAACAGAGAACGGGACACGCGGGCAAAGCTGAATCTGCTGGCCCGGTTTTTCAAACAGATCATCCGCATAGTTGACGGGCCGGATACGGGTCAGAGCATTGATCCCGGCCCGCGGTTCGCCCCCCTTGACGAAGCGGAGATCCATTTCGGCCCCTGGGCGCCGGACGCCGGGGATCATGAATTCCATCTGCCTGCAGCACAGGACAAGATCATTGTGATGGGAGCATCTTTCGGGGGCGTGCCCGCGCTCACATCCATTCTTGAGAAGTTTCCCGAGAACTGCCCGCCCACGCTCATCGTGCAGCACATGCCCGCGGCGGCCATGCGCGCGTTCGCCAGCCGCCTCAACAAAGAATGCCGGCCCGAAGTGCGCATTGCGCGCGCCGGGGATGCGCCCCGGCCCGGGCTGGTTCTGGTGGCGCCGGGAGATGCGCACATGGTTCTGCGCCAAGGCCCGCACGGCTTGACCATCCGCCTGTTCGAAGGCATGCCGGTTCACAACCAGCGGCCCAGCGTGGATATGCTCTTCCATTCGGCGGCAAAAGCCGCGGGAGAAAACGCAGTGGGCATTCTGCTGACCGGCATGGGTGAAGACGGCGCGCTGGGGCTGTCGCAACTGC
>JAGUYV010000095.1 GCA_020061125.1 bacterium
CTGAAATTCTGGATTACGAGGTGAACGAATACCGCGCCGCGCGGTTCGCGGAGCACATCCGCCGCGCGCGGCCCCTGGCCGTTGGCGTCACGGCCATGACGCCGGTGATCGGCCACGCGTTTGAAATGGCGCGGATCGTGAAGCGCGAACGCCCCGAGGCCAGAGTGCTGCTGGGTGGCGCGCACGCCAGCATCCTGCCCCTGCGCTCGCTTGAGGAATGCCCGTCCGCGGACGCCGCATGCACGGGCGAGGGCGAGAGCAAAATCACGGACCTGTGCCGCGCGGCCGCGCACGGCGAATGGGACACTCTCGAACTGCCCGGCGCGGTCCTGCGCGCTTCGGACGGAACCCTGCGCGATTTCACCGCCGCGCCCTGCGAACACCTGGACCTGGACGCGCTGCCCATGCCCGCGCGCGATCTCCTGGATTTCGGCAAATATCTGGGCGCATCCACGCCTGGCATCCCCGCTGGCAAATACCGCAGCACGCAACTGTTCACCAGCCGGGGCTGCCCGGGCAAGTGCATCTTCTGCTGCAGCGACCGCATGTTCGGCCCGCGCGTGCGCTTCCGCGGCATCGAGCACATCATGCGCGAAGTTCGCGAGTGCATGGACCGCCACGGGATCAACCATTTCACCATAGACGACGACACCTTCACCCTGCGCCGGGGCCGGGTCATGGAGTTCTGCGGCCGCATGGCCGCGCTGCCCGCGACATGGGACTGCGACACGCGCGTGGATCAGGTGGACCGGGACATGATCCGCGCCATGGCGCGCTCGGGCTGCGTCAAGATCGCCTTCGGCGTGGAGAGCGGCAGCCAGCGCATCCTGGACCTCATCAAAAAGGGCGTCGCCGTGGAGCAGATCCGCAACGCGTTCGCGTGGACCCGCGAGGCCGGCGCCATGTCCTGCGCTTTTCTCATGGTCGGCAGCCATCCCGAGGAAACCGCGCGAGACATCCGCCTCACCTGGAAGCTGATCCGGGACATCAAGCCGGATCTGATTTCCGTGATGATCGCCACCCCGTATCCCGGCTCGGAACTGCACGACCTCATGCGCCGCGAGAATCTTCTGCGCGAGGTTCCATGGAGCGCCTACGCGCAGTCGTTTGAGGCCAACAGTTTTTCGAGGACGAAAACCCTGTCCGCGGCGCAACTCAAATTCTGGCAGAACCGGCTTCTGGCCGGATTCTATCTGCGGCCCGGTTACATTGCGGGCCGCCTGGCGCGCATGGACTCGGCCGCGGACCTCGAATACTGGGCGCGCGCGGGCCTCGGATTCCTCAAGCACCTGGCCGGAAAATAGCCGTGCACCACAGTTCCGGTCAGGCCTGCGGCATCATATCGCAATAGGAAACGGTAACAAGATCCTGTCCGGAGACGCCGAATTCGCGCATGAGCCGCGCGACAAGAGGCGCTCCCTGCTCCTCGGGCACGCCCCGGCCCATGACCGCCTCGAACTCCAGAAAATCCCCCAGCCCGTCCACGGCGTCGAGGTGGATTCTCACATTCTTGTGGAAAAATACGGTGCGGTTCTTTTTGACAACCGTGCGCACGCCCAGGGCCGCGGCCAGAAGCGCCTTCGCCTCGTCGGGGTTGGCCACGGGCAGCAGATCGTAATCGCATTGCTTGGGGCCGGATTCGTCGGCGCGGTTGTAGAACACGAGCTTGTGTTCCGCGTGCGCGCCGTATTCCTCGCGCAGCTTGAGCCGTCCGTTGGGCGCATGGAAATAGGTGTCAACCTGTTCGAGCTGCAGCACGGTTGGGGAATCGGCCACGCGCAGCGCGGTCTGGCGCGCGGCCTCGAGGTCGCGGAGCCTGGCTTTGAGTTCGATGTTGCGCATGGAGCGGACTCCGTCAGCCGCCGTTGTCCCCGGTCTGCGGCGCGCCGGGCTTTCGGTTGAACTGCTGCATGGCGGCTTCGAGGCCATGGTCCAGGAAACAGCAGATCGCGTCCACGGCGCGGTCCGCGATCTCGGGCAGGAGCGCAGTCTGCGCCCTGTCAAAGGGACGCAGCACATAGTCTTCGAGGGGCATGTCCGTGTTCTTGCCGATGCCCACGCGAAGGCGTGGGATGTCATTGGTCTGGAACACATCAATGATGTTCTTCATGCCTTTTTGTCCGCCCGCGCTGCCGCTTGCTCGGATGCGCAGCGCGCCCACCTCGAGGGCCGCGTCGTCGAACACCACGAACATTTCGTCCCCGCCGCGGAAATTCAACGGGACCTTTTTGAGGGCTTCGCCGGAGCGGTTCATGTAAAGCTGCGGCTTGATCACGGCCACGGGCTGCCCGTTGTACTCGGTTTTCACCATGAGGAACGCCGGGGTTGTCTGCACGCGCGCGCGTCCGCAGCGCCGCTCCACGAAAGTGTCCACGATGCGGAAGCCGATGTTGTGCCGGGTCTTGTGGTACTTGGCCCCGGGGTTGCCGAGGCCCACGATGGCGATCATGGTTTTGCGGTTCCGTTTCCGCGCCGTGCCGGGCGCATTGCCGGTCAGAACCCGAGGTCTTCTCCCACGAAGATCACATTCAGGCGGCCGGCCATGGCGTTGCTTTCGATAATCGCGATCTGGCTGCAGATGCGTTTGGGCGGCGTGCAGTTGTCCGGGTCGCAGAATCCCAGGCGGCCGCACGGGGTGTCCACATTGAACCGGATCGAGTTGAACGGCGCGCAGATGTTCTTGATCCGCGAGATGGCCTCGTCCAGGGTGCGCACAATTTTGTTGCAGCCCACCATGAGAATGACTTTTTCCGGGCCGAAGATCATCGACGCCACGCGGTTGCCGAGTCCGTCCTCGTTTACAAGTTTGCCGTCCATGGTCACGGCGTTGGAGCTTGCGATGAACACATCGCTGGTCAGCCCCTGGATGCGCATGTCGAACTGCTGCTGCGAGGTCACGCCCTCTCGGTAGCGGTCCAGCAGATTGATGTCGAGTCCGCGCAGGGCGTCCACCAGGCCGGACTCCACAATGGTTGTGGAGCCGCCCAGGCCCACGGTTGCGCCTTTGGGGATCATTTTGCAGATGGCGGCGATGGCCTCTTCCCTGGAGTCGAAATACCGGGCCTCGATATTCTGGCGCGCCATGGCCTGGATCACGGTGGCGGCTTTGCGTTCGTAAATGGTTTTCTTCGGGTCTGGCATGAGTCGTTCCTTTCGGCGGCCGTCGCGGGCCGTCAGCGGGGCCTGGCTGCGATGAGTGCGGTTATGCCGTCCGCGGGCCGGGCGGCTTTCACGGTCTTGAATCCCGCGGCCGTGAGCCAGGACTTCATTTCTTTGGTCGAATACGAGCTGCCGCCCTCGGTGTTCACCAGCATATTGATTGAGAACAGCGCGCCGCCCGGAGGCTTTGTGCCGGTGTCGTCCACTTCAATCTCCAGAACCACGAGGAGGCCGCCGGGGTTCAGCGCGCGGAATCCTTTCTTGAGCAGCCTGGTGTTTTCCGCGGGCGAATAAATGTGCAGGATGCTGCTCATGAGGATGAGGTCGTAGCCGTCTCCGATCGGGTCTTTGATGAAATCTCCGGGCTGCGTGCGGATGCGGTCCTGGAGACCGCGCTGGCGGATGTTTGCATCGGCGATGGCGCAGGTCGGTGGCGTGTCGAAAATCGTAACGCGCGCGCCGGGCAGGGCGTCCGCGAACGCGAAGGCGTAGGTGCCGGGACCGCCGCCAACGTCGAGCATGGTTTTTACGCCCTTGAGGTTGAGCGAACCGGCGATGATGCGCGAGCGTTCGCTGGCGTAATTGTGCATGGCCATGATGAAATTCTTGTGGCGGATCTTTCCGGCCTCGGAATCCGCCGGGGGCCGCGGCGCGGGCTTGCCCGTGCGCACGCAATCCGCGATCTGCGTCCAGGATTTCATGATGTGCGCCGCGTGCATGGCGCCCCAGCCCAGGTAGGCGGGGCTGTCCGGCACAAGGTGTTTGCGCGCAAAGGGGGTGAGGGAAAAGACCTCGCCGCGCTTGGTCAACAGGCCGAGCGCGGCCAGGGCGTTGAGCAAAGCTCTGGCGCCGCGCGCCGTACCCTTGATCGCGCGCGCCGCCTGCGCCGCGGTCATGTCCGCGCGCGCCAGTTTGCCGAATAAATTCAGCTCCAGGGCCGCGCCGATCACGCATGCGGGCTGAAAACCGCGCATGGTTTCCATGAGTTGTTCCGGGGTCCATTCCATCTGATTCTTAGCCATAACCACTCTCCCGTCACGCAATGAAGATTAAAGGGTATTGTATCCGCGCTCAAAACCATGTTCAACCGCGGCGGATTCGGGCGCGCCGTGCGCAGCCGGGTTTTGTTGATCCGCAATCCCGGGCGAGACGCGAATTTTACACCCTCGGGCGCACGCGGTATAATTCCCGGCAGAGGCCATGAGCACACCGGAAGAAACAGATCCCACGCCCCTGCAAGGTCCGTGTCCGCGCTGCGGCAAGTTCGTGGACGCCATGTTCAAGTTTTGTCCGCACTGCGGCCTGGAGGTGTGTGCGGTCGTGGCGGAAGTAAAATCCGAAGTCGTGGAAGGGGACAGACTCGAAAAGCTGTCCCCCGAGGCGCGGCAGCGGCTCCTGGAATTCGAGCAGCAGTTCGACGCGCTGCAGAAGAAAATGAAATCCACGCCCGCGGCTGGCCGCGGATTTGCGTTCGCGGATTCTTCGATCACAAAGTTCGCCGTGATCCTGGGCGCGCTCATCCTTCTGGGCGTGCTCGCAAGCTGGTATATTATCTCGCAGTTTATCGCCAGCATGACCGGCCGCGCGGCCGGCATGTAACCGCATCGGGACAAACGCAATGGGCAATGCGCCAGACATCCAGCCGGGCAAGCGGCTCGACCGGTATCTGATCACCCGGTTCCTGGGCAGCGGCGGCATGGGCGCTGTGTGGAAGGCGCGTGACGAAACCCTGGACCGGCCCGTGGCCATAAAGATACTGCACCCGAGGCACATGGGCGATGAATTCATGATCGCGCGGTTCAAACGCGAACCTCTGGCCCTGGCGCGCATCACGCACCGCGGCGTGCCGCAGGTCATCGCCATGGAGCAGCGGCCGGACATCCTGTATTTCGTGCTCGAATTCCTGGACGGCAAGCGGTTGAGCGAGCTGATTACCGAGGAATACCGGCTACCCGCGGAGCGCGCCGTGGATGCGTTCCGGCAACTGGCGCTGGCCCTGGACGCAGCGCACGCCGCGGGCGTGATTCACCGGGACATCAAGCCGGGC
>JAGUYV010000406.1 GCA_020061125.1 bacterium
CGTGCCTCCGCGCGTGCGCGGCGTGCATTACGACGCCGGCAAGCGCCGCGCTTTCGCCGCCACCGGATGCGGCGTGTACGAACTCAAGCTGCCCGATTGACAAACGGCAAATGGAGGCCGTGGTGAAAAGCAAGCCCGTACTGCTCGTCGCCATCATCATCGGCATTGTGGCATTTCTGGCCATTCGTCTCACATGCGACAGACGCAAGCCCGCGCCGCCGCCCAAACCCAAAGCGCCCATGTTCGAAACGCCTCCCGCGCAGATCGTGGCCGGGACCTACGAAATGATCGGAGACGATCACATGCAGGTCACCATGGCCATCGAACCCGTTTCCGAGGATGAGGCGCGGTTCTCGTTTTCGGGAATAAGCAGCGAGAACCGGACCGTGGACATGGACGGTGTGTCGTTCGTGTATCATTCCCTGGCCTGGCATGACCAGGAACAGGACTGCTCCGTGTATATTGATTTTCAGGGCAAGCGCGCCACGGTGCACAACGAATGCGAAGACTGCTGTGACTCCGGCGCGGAACTGGACGGCGATTACCGTCTCGGCGGTTCATCGGACGCAGTTTCCCTTGCGGGCGAGTATCATCGCATAATTTCGAGCGGCGACGATACGCTCGAATCCGTTCTTCGCGTGACGCACACCTCCGGCAATTCATACACATTCAGCATTGATGCGGAGGATCTCGAAAACGAAACCGCGGGATCCATCTCGGGCCGAGGGGATGCCTATCTTTCCATGATCTGGCGCGACGAGGAAGAGGACTGCGAACTGGCGATTCTGTTCGGCGAAGACACCGCGGCCGTGAGCAACACCTGCGAATACTGCTGCCAGTGGCGGGCGTACATAGACGGGGATTACGCCAGGAAAACGCAATGAACCGCGGCATGCGCGCATGAAAAAGAGCACGGAAGTTTCCGTGCTCTTTGGATGGCGTGAAAAACGATTCTTTCGGATCAGACGAATTTTCGGAGAATCACGGTCTGCGAGCGGCCCGGCCCCACGGAGATGATGGAGATGGGGGCCTTGATCTGCGACTCCACATATTTGATATAGTTTTTGGCTTCCTGGGGCAGGTCGCGGTAGTCCTTGACATGGCTGGTGCTGGTCTGCCATCCGGGCAGTTCCTCGTACACGGGTACGGCTTCCACGAGTTTGCGGAAGTCCGTGGTGAATTCGGTGATGGTTTCGTCGCCGACCTTGTAGGCCACGCAAACCTTGATGGTTTTCTGCTCGTCGAGCACATCGAGTTTGGTCATGGCCAGGGAGTTCATGCCGTTGATGCGCACGCTGTAGCGGAGTAGGAGGGCGTCGAGCCAGCCGGTGCGGCGGGGGCGGCCCGTGGTGGCGCCGAATTCGCTGCCCTTGGCGCGCAGATGCTCGCCGATTTCCCCGTCGAGTTCGGTGGGGAAGGGACCTTCGCCCACGCGCGTAGTGTAGGCTTTGGTGATGCCCAGCACGCGGTCTATTTTGGTTGGACCAATTCCCGCGCCCACGCACGCGCCCGCTGCCACGGGGTGGCTGCTGGTCACATACGGGTATGTGCCGTGGCTCACATCCAGCAGGGTGCCCTGCGCGCCCTCGAACAGCACGAACTTTTCGTCGCGCAGCGCCTGGTGGATGATGTACGAGGTGTCGGATACGAACGGTTTCAGATATTTGCCGTATTCCAGATATTCTTCAAGAATGGTGTGCGCGTCATAGCCATCGTGTTTGAAGATCTCGCGCAGGATGAGATTTTTGTACTTGAGGGTGTGTTCGAGGCGGCCGTGGAATTCCTCGTAGTCGAAAATGTCGCGCACGCGGATGCCCAGGCGCGCCATTTTGTCCACATAGCACGGGCCTATGCCGCGGCCGGTGGTGCCGATTTTGTGCTTGCCCTTGAGGCCTTCCTCGAGGGCGTCCAGGGACTTGTGGTAGGGCATGACCACATGGGCGTTGCCGCTGATGCGCAGATTTTCGAGGGGGAGGCCGCGTTTCTTGATGTTCTCGATTTCCTCGATCAGGGTTTTGGGGTCAATGACCACGCCGTCGCCGATGGCGCAGAGCTTGTCCGGGTAGAGCACGCCCGAGGGCAGCAGGTGCAGGATGTACTCCTCGCCGTCCACCACGACCGTGTGCCCGGCGTTTGCGCCGCCCTGGTAGCGGACGATCATGTCCACTCCTTCGGCGAGCATGTCCGTGATTTTGCCTTTTCCTTCGTCGCCCCACTGGGCGCCGACCAGAACGATTGCCGGCATGGTGTGTATTCATCCTTTCAGCGCGGAAGAGGCGGGCGCGCCTTCTGCGCCGGGTATCCGTTTGCACGGTTTTTTTGAAACGCTTGACGGTGTGTGCGTCAGCGCTTCGCATGAGCACATACTATAGGGCCAACACAAAAAAACTCAAACCGGAAAGCCGCCCGCGTTTGAGAAAAATCCCACGAAATATTAACAATCGCCGTGGAACATGTCAAATTTTTCCGTTTTGGAGCAATTTCGCGCCGCCCGCGCAAGGCCGTGCGGACAGCGCCCGCCCAATATTAAAGAAAGCCTGTTATATTGCGGTTTTTCCTGTTGTTTCTGCTTTTCCCTCCCTTTCTTTTTCTATTCCAATATTATGGCATTGTGCTATAATGAGATCGGGTGGAAATGCGGCTCGCTTTAACTAAGACAAAATTCCTTACAATTTTGTGTGTATTGTTTTGCCTGTTCGCTGTCCGCACAGCATGGAGCGCGGAGTTGCCGCAGGGCTGGTCCATTGTGGCTGGCCCCGGCGTGGCGGGCGTGGATGTTTGCGAATTGTGGGCCGGCAAAGGGCTGCAAATTCACGCGTACCGGTCCGGCGCTTATGTTTCGTGCGGCGCAGGCCCCATCATCAGCCGGGCCGGAGACGCATTCTGGGTCTATGCGCCCGGCGCCGTGAGTCTGGATGCCGCGCCCGCTTCGCCAGCTCCTTTGACGCTTTCCCTGCAGCGCGGCTGGAATTTGATCGGCAATCCATTCGACAGACCCGTTCCCTGGAATGAAACCGTGCTGGCCGACGGCCGCGACATGCGGGCTTCGGCCAAGATGTTTGCTCTTCTCATTTGCTACAACCCGGAAACCGCGGCCTACGAAACCGCAACGGCTCTTGCTCCGGGCCGCGGTTGCGTGGTTCTGGCGCGCGAGCCTGTGGCTTTGACTCTGCCCGCCCCCGGAGACGAGCAGATCGAGATCATTTACGAGCCGTTCGATCCCGGGCTTGTGGCCGAGGACCCCGAAACCGGACTGCCATACATCGCCGGGCAACTGCTTGTGCAAAAGGCCGCGGGAGCGGGCGCGCCGGAATTCGAGTCAGCAGTCTCCGCTCTTGGCTTCCGCATCGCGGGCCGCAATGATTTTCTGGGCCTGTATCAACTGGAAATGCCCGCGGGCATGAACGAGTCCGCGGCACTGGCGGCGCTGGCGGCAACGCCCGCGGCCGGTCCCGCGGCGCGCCACATTGTTCTCACAACCGGTGCTTATGCGCCCGATGATCCGCCCTGGCAGGGTGGTCCCGCGGAGCAGCGCTGGGCGTTCGAGCGCGTGAACGC
>JAGUYV010000284.1 GCA_020061125.1 bacterium
ATGCGCCTTGGGCGTGGCCGCATTTTCCGCCGCATCCTATGCCATCATGAAAAAAGGATTTCTGAAAAATGCGGGCAACGCAGTTCCTCCACCGCATTTCAACCGGGCCTTTATTGCGGCTTTCGCGTACAGTGTTCTGGCTCTGGCCGCCGAATCCATGGTGGCCTGGCTGGCGCTGCGCGCCCTGGACCAGCCTGTGAGCGCGGCCAATATCCTTTTCCGCGTGCCCCTGGTGCAGGTTGCGGCTCTGTTGCCGTTCAGTATGCGTGGCATGGGCGTGCGGGAAGCCGGATACTGGGCGCTGTTGCGGGGCCACGCCACGGAAAGCTCTCTGGTCAGCGCCGGCCTGGTCTCCTCATTCTGCCTCTACGCGGTTCCCACGATTATCGGACTGCTTTTCATGCAGGGATTCGTGGCCAGAAGTTTTCCCGGAAAAATTTCATCCGAAATCGGAAATGAATACAATTCAGATTGAATCGCACAATTGCTTCGGTTTTCAAAATCGTTCAAACATTAAAATCAAACCAATCATTGTTTGATGCTCTGGCGGATTTGAACCAGAAGCAACACCTGCGCCGCGGCAAGAAGCGCGAACACGGGCAACCCCGCCATGAAGAGCATGTCGGACATGAAATCCGGGTTCCAGACCGATGCCTGCGTAGCGGATGATGCGGCATTGGACGCGCCCGTCACACTGCGCGCCGCGGCGGCGTGATCCATGACAACAAGGCCCATGACTATAAGAAGCGACAGCGCCGCGAACCCGGCCATGAGCATCTGCAACCGTTTCTTTCTGACACGGCTCGTGCGCAGCACAAATCCTTGTGAGCGGCTTTCGCGCCCCCTTGCGGTGCGCAAAACAAGAGCGCCGTCGTGATTTCTGCGCAGAGCCGCGCTGTGCCCGACCGCTTTTCTTGCGATGAATTTTATGAGCTGAACAGAGTTGTGAAATATCATTGTCAGAACCTCCAGACCCGAACCGGAAAAGCCGTAGGTTTCCATAACAGACAAAACCCTGCCTGTGAGGCAGGGTTTCAAGTTTTTGAAGAATTATTGTCAGACCATCAAAGCGATGCTGTCAGCCGCTTCGAACTTGTCCTCGAATTTCTATGCTTCGGTGAACACCACGAGGTATCCGCGCAGTTGCAGCAGCCTGTTGAAAATGTCCGCGAATTCGTTTGGCTCCCCGATGACCGGACCCGCGGATTCGATGCGCGCGATGATGTCGCCGGCCGGCCCGCCTTTTCTGATTTCATCAATAATGCGGGTGTAATCCTCGGAAAGTTCGAATTGCGTATTGGCAAGCGGGTTCTTCACCAGGGTGCGTGTTTTGCCGCTTCGTTCCACTTTGTTGCCGGCTTCGGCCTCGGCCTCGAAAGCCGCGAAGGACAGTTCCGCGGGATTCCACTGAACTGGCGAGCAGTTGCGCAATGCCTGGTATGGATACACGGACTCCTGAAATTTCACATAAGGCAGGATCATGGGGCGCAGGGACAGGAATCGCGCGTCGCCGTGCGTGGGCATGAGCGTATTCCGGTCCGGCCGCACAGGGCGCATGCGCGCGCGCGAAATGGTCTGCGCCGTGCGCGCGTTCGCGTCCTGCCACGATTCCGCCAGGTCCTTGTCCGTCATGCCGGTCCCCGTGCGGTCGAAAAGCAGCATTTCCGAAGCGTCCAGCCGGGCGGCGGGCCGCAGTTTCATGTCGTGCATGTCCGGACTGGACGCCATGGGCGAATGCTTGAGCAGCAAAAAAGTGTTCCATCGCACATTGTGCACCAGCCCGCTTCGTATCCAGTCCAGCAGTGTGTCCATGGATCTTGCGAAAGTGGCGGAATCCACGAACGGGAGTCCGTAGAGCATGTGCGCGTTCACGGTGATGCCGTTGGCTGCCATGCAGGTGAGCGCGGCCTCCATTTGCGACACTTTGAGTCCCTTGCCCAGGCGGGACAGGGCGAAATCGTCGAGAATCTCCAGGCCCACATCCAGGGAAATGCAGCCCGCGGCGCGCATGAGTTCACACACATCGTAGGTGAAGGGCGGGTCGGGCCGGACTGTGGCGTGCCATGTGATGACGAATCCGTCATCGAGCAGCGCCTTGGAGAAGCGCGCGGCCTGCGAGGCCTCGAGCGAGGGATCGGAAAACCGGAAAGCTCCGGTGCGCGTGGCTTTGGTGATGGCGCGCAGGTGCTGCACGGCGGAATGCGCGGGCATGGCCGCGTACTCGCCCATGCGCGGCGTGTCGCTCATGCAGAAGGCGCAGTTCCCCGCGGCGCAGCCGATGGACAATTGATAGGGCATCTCGAGGCGCGCGGAATCGCTGAAAAGGTGCTCGAAATTGTAGCCGCGATAGTCCGGGGCCGGGCGTTCGCTGAAGCGCGACGCGGGCGGCGCGGGGTTGGAAACAATCTGCCCGGCTTCGTTCCTGAAACGGATGCCGGGCACATGCGCCGTTGAGCTGCCCATGTTGAGTTGCAGACACAGATCCGTGAGCGTGTCCTCGGGTGGCCCGGTGACGATGAAATGGAATATGTCGAAAAGGCGGGGGTCGTTAATGTCGCGCATGGCGGTCATGGGCCAGTTTCCGGCCAGGGCCAGGGAACATGCCGGAAGCGCGGCGCGCAGGTGCGCGGCCATCTTGAATGCGGGCACGATCTGATTCGGCCCGTTGGCGAAAAGCACGATGAGTCCGGGCGCTCTGGATTCCGCATACGGAACCGCAACGCGGCGGATCGGTTCGTCCCAGAATGTATCGGTTGCGGCGGACGCGGCGAGCAGATCCGCCAGGCACCGGGGCGACCATGGCGACAGGTACGACGGATTGTTGTACCGGTGCCGCTCGGGGAACACGATGCGTTCCGGGAAAAACGGAACCGTGCACAGGTCGAAAGCGGCCTGCACGGGATCAAAGGGCACGGATGACAGCGGGGCGGCGGGGCCGCCCCGGCGCAGTCCGGCTTTGAACTGTTCAATGTAATCAATGAGCACGCCCGCCAGAGGCAGGGTGTCAAGCAATGACTGCATGCCTGCGCCCTGGATGCGATTCAGCGAATCGGCGTGGGACAGGCGCTTGACCGCTTCCCGCGCCGCGCTCTCGGCCTGGCGCAGATGTTCCGCGGAGATCAAATAGTCGGTCATGGCCGCGCCCGCGTTCCATTGCGTCACATTGTGCGCGGCCGCGCGCAGGCAGCCCGCGCTCCACGCAAGCGGCAGTCCCGGCCCCTCGAGATTCACCATGGGCGATTCCATCAGCAGTACATTCATGTGTTCACTCCCCGTCGTTCAATCGCCCTCATTGTACCGGGTTGCCGCGGGGCGTTCAAATAATCTTTGAGATTCCGCCGTCCGTCCAGACGGCCCGCGCCTGTGCCGCGCAGGGAAAATTTCATATAATATTCCGAACGCGCGGCCCCGCGCCGCACACTATTCTTCCGGGAGCCAATGCCTGTGGACATGAACCGTTTGCTGACCGATATTTTCGACATGGGATCCAAGCTGCACGGAATCCTGCAGGGCCAGAACAAGATCCCCATGCCCGACCTGTCGGACAAGGCCATCTCTCATCTGGTGACAGAAGAGGACAAAGCCGACCGCGCCAGATTTTACAATGTCACGGACGCGGCGCCGGACATTCGGGTTGAAAAGAAAACGCGGCTGCCGTTCCTGGACATCATAGACGCGAAATTCCCCAGCCCGATCCAGACCCCATTCGACGAGAACAACGAAGTGTACATTCGTCATTTCAAGCTGCGGAACAAGCCCGCGGGCGGCCCCACGGTGATCATGATCAACGGCTGGTATGTGAACACATACGCGTATTTCGACTGGTGGTGCTGGCGGTTTGCGGCCTGGGGCATGAGCAGCGTTCTCATAGACATTCCCTATCACATCCGCCGCGTGCCGAACGGATCCTACGACGGCCAGTTGCTGATCATCCCCGACACCAACTGGAGCCTGTTGAGCTTCAAGCAGACTTTTCAGGATGTGCAGGCCCTGGCCAACTGGCTCAAGGAGCAGGGCGTGCCGAAGATCGGCGCGTTCGGCGTGTCGTTCGGCGCCCTTCTCTCCGGGCTGTATGTCTGCAACGCGCAAAACGCGGATTTCGCCATCATGGGCATGCCGCCCATGGACACCGTGGATGTGCTCAAGCGTTCGGGCATGGCCAAGGATCTCGAGGAAAAGGAAGCGGCCGGGGAAACCACCATGCTCACGGACCCCTGCGTGCCCGCGCTGTTCAACATGTCCATGATGACGCCCAATGTGCCGCTGAACAACATCTTCATCGCGGCCGGGGAACTCGACCACCTGGTCACGCCCGAATCCGTGCGGGACGCGGCGGATCATTGGGGCGGGCTGCCCTGGCTCAAGTTCTACCCCACGGGCCACATCAACACTTTCGCCCTCAACCTCAAATTCATCGAGGATGTCAGGAAATTCATCAAGAAGGAAATCAAGCCCTGAACCGTTTCCGCGACAACGAATTCAGCTCACATATTCCAAATCCAGCATCGCCATTCCTTGCCGAAACGAAGAACCCAAATCCAAACGCACTACATGCTGAAGCATGTTCCGGCATCATGTTTGGTGTCTATACGATTTTTTCAATTGACTCAATCAATGACGGCAAATCTGAAACAGCCGTTTCATAAACGATTTGGATATCTATTCCGTCGTACTGATGTATGAGTAAATTTCTCATCTGAATCATCGCCGTCCATGGTAGCTCCGAATAGGCCTCACGGGTTTCGTGGCTTATGCGCCTCGACGCTTCGCCAATCATCTCAAGCCGTCTGATAACAGCATCCTGGCATTGAATATCAGCCACAAACTCTTCCATGCGCTTGCTTCCCACATGTTCAACAGCTATGCGGGCGGATTCGAGAATATCCATAAGAGACGCTTTGTCACGCAACATATATGATTTGAGCCGTGGACAAGATGTGCTGTTTCCGAATCGAATTGCGGCTGTTTTCAATCCCTCTTTTCGTGGAAAGATCCACTTTGCGGCCAAGTATTTCCGATAATTCCATCTGCATGCGCGCAAGATGGAAAAGCGTTGGTTTTGCGTTCACATGAAAGGAAACAAGAATGTCAATGTCACTGCCCGGATGAAAGTCATCACGGAGAGCAGAGCCAAAAAGCGATAATTCCACAACGCTCCATTTTGCGCAGAAGCGCTCAATTTCCCCTGGTGGAATGTTGTTTACATCAATGCCCATCGGACTCACAATCCATTAATCAACTCGTAAATTCATTTTGGCAGTCACGGACGCTTATGTCAATGATTGGCGTAGAGGCTCAATAATTCTGCTTGTGGCGCACGATTTCCCCGCGGGTGATGTATATGACAACTTCGGCGATGTTGGTTGCGAGATCGGCCACGCGCTCGAGGTTCCGGGACACGCGCAGGGCCTGCAACATACGGCGAGCGCTTGCGGGATTGTGCTCGATGGCTTCGATGGCAAGGTCCGTATTTTCAGCATTCAACGCATCCACTTCGTCGTCCATGCGGCAGACCTCGCGCGCAAGGTCGAGGTCAAGATTCACAAACGCATCCAGGCTTTTCTTGAGCATGGCTCGCGCGCGGCTTGCGATCCGGGAAATGTCAAAACCGCACTGCATCGGGGGATCCTGCTGGGTCTGGATGCAGATGTTCACCGCCAGGTCCGCGATGCGCTCCAGGTCGTTGTTGATGCGGAGAATGGCCGCCAGAAAGCGCAGGTCCACGGCCACGGGCTGATGCAGCGCGAGAACCTTGAGGCATTCTTCCTCGATTTCCACTTCGAGTTCGTCAATAGCCTCGTCGCCGTCAATGATTTTGCGCGCGGCAAGAGCGTCGTTCTGCTCGAACGCGCGCACCGCCCGAAGAAGGCTTTCCTCCACCATGGCGCTCATGGCCAGCAGCCGCGTCTTGAGCTTTTCCTGTTCCTTTTTGAATACTCCGTACATGACGCCTCCCGCGAATGTCAGCCGAACCGGCCGGTGATGTAATCCTCGGTTTTCTTCTCCGCGGGCCTTGTGAAAATCTGCCTCGTGGCGCCGATTTCCACAAGATGGCCCTGGTAGAAGAACGCCGTGAAATCCGACACGCGCGCGGCCTGCTGCATGTTGTGCGTGACGATGACAATGGTGTACTTCTCGCGCAACTCGGAAATCAGATCCTCGATGTGAGAAGTGGAAATGGGATCGAGCGCGGACGCGGGTTCGTCCATGAGCAGGATGCCGGGTTCCACGGCCAGAGCGCGGGCGATGCACAGGCGCTGCTGCTGCCCGCCGGACAACCCCAGGGCGTTTTCGTTAAGCCGGTCCTTGACCTCGTTCCAGAGCGCGGCCTGCTTGAGGCTGTTTTCCACGATGGCGCACAGGCGGTCCCGGTTGCGCTCTCCATGAATACGCGGGCCGTAAGCGATATTGTCAAATATGGTTTTGGGGAACGGATTGGATTTCTGGAACACCATGCCGACCCGGCGGCGTAAATCCGCGACATCCACGCCGTTTGCGTAAATGTCGCAGCCGTCCATGGTGATTTTCCCTCTTACGCGCGACCCGGGGATAATGTCGTTCATGCGGTTGAGCGTGCGCAGAAAGGTGGATTTGCCGCACCCGGACGGACCGATGAGCGCGGTGACATGTCTGGCCGGAATCTGCATTTCGATGCCGAACAGAGCCTGGGCCGCGCCATAGAAGAAATCCAGATTTTCAACAAGAATCTTGATTTCACCCGGCGCCTGGCTCTCCCGGAACCGCGCGTCCAGATTCAGCGGAGTACGATTTTCACCGGGGTTCGAAATGATTTCAAAATCCGCCGGGCGTTTTGTCTTGTGATTCGTCGAGTCCATGAAATCACCACCTGATTCGTTTTCGGAATCGGTTGCGCAGAATAATGGCGGCCATGTTCATGCCGAGCACGAGCGCGAGCAGAACCAGGGCCGTACCGTATTGCAGGGGCCGCACCTTGTCCGCGTCCGGGTGCTGTGTTGCAAGGACATAGAGATGGAAAGGCAGGGCCATGACCTGATCGAAAACCGAGCGCGGGAGCACGGGCAGATAGAAAGCCGCCACGGTGAGAAGGATGGGGGCGGCTTCTCCCGCGGCGCGGCCCACGCCCAGGATGGCGCCTGTGAGCATGCCGGGAATGGCGTAAGGAAGCACATTTGTGCGGACGGTCTGCCATTTGGTCGCGCCCAGGGCCAGGCTGCCCTCGCGCAGGTTTTGAGGCACCGCGCGCAGAGCTTCCTCGCTTGCCACGATGATAACGGGCAGAATCATGCACGCCAGTGTCATGCTGCCCGCAATGATCGAGGTTCCGAAATTCAGAAACAGCACGAACAGGCCGAGGCCGAACAGTCCGAACACGATGGACGGAACGCCCGCCAGGGTCACAATGGCCAGGCGCACGGCCGCGGTGAACGCGTTCTGGCTGGCGTATTCGGAGAGGTATATGGCCGCGGCCATGCCCAGCGGCAGGGCCGCGACCACGGTGCCCGCGACCAGCAGGACCGTGCCCACGATGGCGGGCCAGATG
>JAGUYV010000169.1 GCA_020061125.1 bacterium
AACCAGCTCCCGCGGCTACCGCTGAAAAAACGACTCGCGAAGAACTCGTGATCATCGCCGCTCTGGACAACCCGTCCATAGCCCATGACACAACGCCCAGGCCCGTGCGGAGCGCAGCCGGGGAAACGCAGGAAACCGAAACCACAGCGCCCGCCGCCGAATTCCCCTTTGAAATCGAGGACACAGAGGAACTCGCCGCCATTTCCGAAGACGACATCTATCTGTTTGACGACACGCTAACCGGCGCGTACATCATGCCGTCGGTGCTCAATGATCTCACCGACGAAGAAGCCAGGAGCGTGCTCCAGAGTCTGGAGAGCGAAGATCCGGACGAACAGTCGGCCGCGCCGCACGGCGTATCATGATTTCCGGGAGGCAACAACCATGAAAAAGCACACTCTGACCACACTGGTTCTTGTTCTGGCGGCGGCCATATCGTTCGCTGCGCCGGCCGCGGCTCAAAATCCGCCCAAGGGCGCGAAACGGCCCATGATGGACGAGGAGACCCGCGAAAAACTCGAACGCCGCGTGGAGCAAATGATCGTCTGGGAATTGAGCGAGGTCATGCAGCTTTCGGCGGACAAGGACGAAAAGTTCTTCACCGTGATGCGGGAGCACTTCCGGGCCAAGCGCGAGCTGACGGCCCAGCAGTTCGCGTCCATGAATGCGTTGCAGCAGGTTTACCAGAAAAAGAGCGCCACGGACGCGGAATTGCGAAAAGCCCTGGACCAGCTCGAGGCGCAATTCGAAAAGCAGCTCAAACTCGAAATGCAGCTTCACAAGGATCTCAAAAAAGTGCTCTCGGCGCGGGAACAGGCGCGGTTCGTGATCGAGTGGCCGCGTGTGCAGGACAAGGTGCGCGAAGCCGTGATGCAGCGCAAGGGCGGCGGACCGGGCATGCGCGGCGGCATGAAAGACCCCAAATAAAGTTCCGGGAAAAGTTGCGCCAGGAATTGAAAACCGGCCCTATTCGGGCCGGTTTTTTGTTCGAGCTTTTTGCAGCCGTTCCGGAACGGCTCACGGTTATTCGTCGTCCTCGAATTCGTAATACTTGCGTCCCACGAGATGGAACGGATTGGACACGGTTGTGATGATGTTGGATGTGTGCGCGTTCACACGCTTGAGGTAGCGGGACAGAAGCGTGTACACCACGGCCTGGCGGGAGGTCACGCTCTCATCTTCGATCAACCTCTCGATCACGGACTTGCAATCCGCGCTCACCTGTTTGTGGTTCACCAGCACATTGCGGGCGAGTTCCTCATCCGCCTGTATGAAAGCGGTTGCGGCGCTGTCCAGGCGAGCGACGATTACATCCGCGATGCGCCGGAAGTTCTGCGTCCAAAGATCATCGGGCAGCGATCCGCCGTTCATGTCTTTGAGTTTCGCGATGCTCTTGGAATAATCGCCGATGCGCTCCAGGTCCTTGACCACAGTGATGAGCGACAGGCACGAGGAGGTGTCGTGCCTGGGGTTGAGAGTCAGGTGCTCGATGACGAGCTTGCGGGTTTCAATTTCCTTTTCGTTGACCTGCTTGTCGAGGCGGCGCACGGCTTCCATGTCATCGGCTTCAAACACATGGCGCGTGGCCCGCTGGAACATATCGCGGTCGAGTTGAAACATATCCTTTGCGTTCTGAAAAGCGCGGCGCCGCAGGTTGCCGCCGCTCCAGGCCTGCAGGAATTCTTTGAGCATGCGCAATCACCCCATTATTAGAATAACAGCCAGCGGTATCAAATAGAAAACCACGACTATATACGCAACCGTGAGCGTCTTGTAACGCACGGCGATTTCCGCGAACGCCGTGGAAATGCGAGGCGGCACGGTCCATATAGTCAAAATAAAAATTGTGCCGAAGACATTGAAAAGCAGGTGCGCGAAGGCCACGGCAATGGCGGTGGTGTTGGCCGTGATCAGAGCGGCCAGAATAGCGGTGATCGTTGTGCCGATGTTCGCCCCCAGGGTGTATGGGAATATCTGTTGCACCGTGAGGATGCCGGCCGCTGCCAGAGGCACGGCCAGAGATGTGGTTATGGAACTGCTCTGCACTGACACCGTGAACAGAATGCCAAGCACGAAAGCCCGCGCGGGCGTCTTGAACAGAAATGAACTGAAATACGATTCTATCTTGCTCATGACCAGGGACTTCATGATGTCCACCATGAATTTCAGGGCGAAAAAGATGACCACCATGGAAATTGCAAGAAGAAGCCAGGGGTGCCGTCCGAGCAAGGATGTCGCCAGATCGATCGCGGGGTTGATGATGACATCCAGAGGCCCAGTGAATTCGAACCCGCCCGTGCCGGCAAGCGTGCGGGCCAGCCAGATGGCCGACCTGGAAAGCAACCCGGTGAAGATCTCGATTGGCAGAAGAACGATCACTGCGATGACATTAAAAAAGTCATGAACCGTGGCCGCGGCGAACGCGCGTTTGAATTCGGCGCCTCTCGTGACATGCGCCATGGACACCAGAGTGTTGGTGACAGTGGTCCCTATGTTGGCGCCCATGATCATGGGGACTGCGTGGCCGATTGACAGCGCGCCCGCAGCCACCATGCCCACCACTATTGAAGTGGTGGCCGACGAAGACTGGACCACGGCTGTGGCAAGAAGCCCGATGAACATGCCCACGAGCGGGTTGGCCGTTCGCTGCATCAGCGTTTCCGCAAATCCGCTCCCGTACATCTTGAACGCTTCACCCATGAGCTTGATTGCAAACATAAAAAAATACAGAACCACGCATAGCAGCAGCAGTTTCACGATTCCCGCGAAAAGCCCGGATATTCCGCCCCGGTTTTCAGACGCCATAGGATACGGTCTCCATCAAATGACATTGTACTGCAATGCTTTGCGTTGGGCAATTTTGCACGAAAATTGCGCACGAACACCCCCTACTTTATTAGAGCGGGATTCAGTTCTGATTTGCTATTTGTTAGAATTGTGTTAGTTTTTCATTATCCAAACACGAATGATGAAAACTTCGCAGGATTCGACACTAAAATCCATGAATTGACCTTCGAGGGCATCTTCTCTGCGACTGTTTGCCGCAGAGCAGTGCCAGCGTTTGTCCGTTTTGAACAATGACACGAAAGTTCGAACAGGCGCAACATGATCGTATTGTGCAATTCGTGGGATACACGGCATTTTTATAATCAGGATGATCAGATATTATGTTTGTGCTACAATGAATCTGAAATCTAAATGAAGGGCGGGCCGGAAACGGCTCGTTTTGGTATGGTTTCGTATGGGTAAAAAGTATATGCCGGGCGCCGAACCTTTTGTAATCAAAAAAGGGCCGGTGGGCTGTCTTCTGATTCACGGCTTCACGGGAGCCACGCATGAAATGCGGCAACTGGGGGACTATCTGGCCGAACGAGACATCACGGTGATGGCGCCCTGCATCGCGGGGCACGGCACGCGCGTCGAAGACCTGAATGAAACGCGCTGGCCGGACTGGTACGCGTCCGCTCGCGCGGCCCTCGACGAACTCAAGGGCATGTGCGAGACCGTGTTCGTGGGCGGACTGTCCATGGGCGGGCTGCAAACCCTGCACCTGGCCACGCATGACCGCGATGTGCGCGGGTTTCTGTGCTTTGCCGCGCCCGTGTATGTACGCAACTGGAAACTCCAGCTCTTCGAGCCTGTGATGCGCAACACGCCCCTACTCAAAGTCTACCGCTACGACAAAGGCATCGCCGACGACATCAAGGACAAGGAAGCCATCAAGACACATGTAAGTTACGACAAGACACCCACCGCGTGCGTTTTGAGCCTGGTGGACTACATGAACCATGTGAAGGCCGACCTGGGAGAAATCAAAGCGCCCATTCTGATCTTCCAGGCCAGAGAGGACCACACCGTGCACCCCGGCAACGCGGAGGTCATCTTCAAGGCCGTGGGTTCGCAGGACAAGCAGATCGTGATGCTCGACAACAGCTATCATGTAATCACCGTGGATTTCGACAAGCAGACCGTGTTCGAAAAGAGTTACGAGTTCATCCAGAAGCATCTCTGACCGGAGGCGCAGTTCTGCACCGCAAAGTTCTGACACTCATCCCGCTGGCTCTGCTGCTTTTTGCGGCGGCGCGGGCGCGCGCGGACATCACCGTGCCCTACACGGTGAGCGCCGATTACATTTACTTCAATGTTGACAAAAAAGTTGTGGACTGCACAGGCAATGTGGCGCTCACATACCAGGATGTGCGCGTGTATTCGGACAACATGCGGATAGATGTGAAATTCCACATCATCGAGGCGGACGGCGGCGTGCGCCTTGTAAGCGTGGCCGCGGGCGCGGGCGCGCAGACGGCCGGCTCCACCACTGCC
>JAGUYV010000187.1 GCA_020061125.1 bacterium
CTGCGCACCGCGGATCAGGGTCAGGCCCGCGCCCTCGAAGCCCTGGCCGAACATATCCGCACCCAGGCCGGCATCAGCGATCTGGCCGTGAACGCGCCGCTGGACCCGCAAGCCAAATACATGTCCGGCCTGGCCATGGGCGTGGAGGTGTTCGTGCCCGTGGACCAAGAGCGCACGCGCCTGGAAATCGCACGCCTTGAAAAAAGCATGGCCCAGACGCGCAAGGATCTCGAAAAGGTTGACAAAAAGCTCAACAGCCAGGGGTTCCTGGACAAGGCGCCCGCGGATGTTGTGGACAAGGAAAAGGCCAAGCAGGCCGCGCTCGCCGCGGACATCGGCAAGCTGGAAGAGCGCCTGGCCATGCTGCGAGGCGCGTGACGCGCTTTGCGCACGGCCTCACGGATGTGTTATCATGCACGGAAACACGCAGGATCTCATGGCGCGCAAGCGCGATCTCGAAACGCAAATCAACCGGGCCGTGGCCCAGCGCTTCGCGATCGAGGAGGAGATCCAGACAAAGCAACGCGCTCTCGACAGGGCCGAACGCGAGATCAGCAGCCTGAAAATTGAGCTTCAGACTGTAAACAAACTGCTCGGTTCGGCATAATCGCCTAAAAGCGAAAACTGGGGGAATCCATGAATTCCAAGACCGTCACCTTCTGGGGCATCATGATCGCGGGCGTCATCGCGGTGTCCGTGGCTGCATGGCTCATCGGCAACAAGATCGCCGATGTCGCGATTAACAACCGCAACAAGCAGAAGATCGAGGAACCTGCCGGGCCGGAGGCGGAAAAGAATTTTGACCGCATGAACCCGGACGAGCGCGCGGAGAGCATCTCCATCGAGGAGCCTGCGGGCGGCCCGGACGACGAAGCCGCCACGGATGAAGAAACCGGTGACGACGAGGACGAGGAAACCGCCGATGCCGCGGACCCGGACGCGGAGAAGATTCCGTCCGCGGACGAGGTTTCAGAAACCAAACCCGGCGCCGCGCCCCCCGCGGGCGCGGAACACGATGAACTGTTCGGTGGAACCGGCGCGGAAAAGGCGCCCGCAAACCCGGATACCGCAGGTGACAAACCCGCGAAAACCGAACCCGCGCAGAAACCCGCGGCCGGGACCAAAAAGATCCTCTACCGCGTGCAGATCGGCGCCTTCGCAAAACAGGAAAACGCGGCGGCGTACGCCGTGGAAGCTGCGGAAAAAACCGGGCTTCCCACAAAACCCATCAAAGACAGCGCCACCAACCTTTACCGCGTGCAGTGCGGCGCGTTCTCGAACAAGGACGCCGCGAACAAGCTCATGCGCGAGCTTGAACTCCAGGGCTATAAGGTTCACATGAGCGAGACGGAACTGGCCCAGTAACGGCCTGCGGCTTTTATTCGATATTCGAGATGCTTATTGAAAACTCGTGGATAGAGAAACACCTTCGTTTACGATCCCCAACATGCCAAGCGCTTTTTTGATGTAGGGCGCTGTTGCCGAACCGCGCCTGTCTTTTGGGGGTCTATTGAAACCCGCATTACCCATATCAAAAACCATTATGCTGTAAGAAATCGGCAAAAATGCCCCTGAACAAAGTATGATTTCACATTCAAGGGGCATGGTAATGGCAAAATCACAGGGTGAAAGCCTTAGCGTGGATTTCAACAGCAGTTTGAAGCTGAAATTTAAAGGTTCCAAAGTCACATCCGATGGGCATACCGTGAACTGGATGAAGCGCTGGGACTATCCGATGCAGCGCCTGCGATTTTTCAAGACAAGCGCACAGGGCGAAACATTCGACATGACATGTTCATTGTTGCGCCAGTCCGCGTACAGTTGCCTTGCGGGATACGAAGATGTGAACGATGCAGAGCGGTTGTCCTTCGACCCTGCCAGGCATGTTGCACTGGAAAGAAACCCGAAAAGAACGCGGCAAGCACGAACACCTTGGAACGCTAAGAAACGGAAATGCTGACCACTGAAGACAACCTTGCCAGCCTTGAAGAACTCAACAGGCAGTGGGTGCGTAAAGCCGTGGGCAGGCCGGCGGAAAAGAGAATCATTCTGGACATGGGCAATTCGGAAAGCCCGGTGTACGGGGAGCAGGAAGGCTCTGCATACAACGGTCACTTCGACATCCGGTGCTATCACCCGCTGTTCTGGTTCAACCAGCACGGAGACTGTGAGGGAGCAATGCTGCGGCGCGGCAATGTGCACAGCGCAAGTATTTTCGTGGCGATGCGGCTTTCGCAATCCCTGAAATCTACGAACATCTTGAAGACCATTCGTTCCAGTACGCCATCCGGCTGCCCGCTAATCAAATCCTACAGGAACAAATCAAATATCTGCTGACCCGCTCCGTGGGGCGTCTATCCAAAGAACCGGACATCTATCATGACGAATTCATGTATCAGGCGGCAAACTGGAACAGAAAACGGCGGGTGGTCTTAAAAAGTGGAGTGGCATTGCGGAGAGCTTTTTCACGGGTCGGATTTATCGTGACCAACATGAAGGCCCACAAATGTGATGTCGTGCATTTCTACAACCAGCGTGGCACTGTCGAGCAGTGGCTGAAGGAAGGCAAGTACGCCCTGAACTGGACACGGCTGTCCTGCAAGCGGTTTGCCGCAGATCAAGTGCGCCTCGCCCTGTTCGTGCTGGCATACAATCTCGGCAACTTCCTGCGGCGGCTGGCACTGCCCAAGTCTGACAGCCAATGGTCGCTGCGAAGCCTTCAGGTTGAACTGGTCAAAATAGTCGCAAAGGGCATAAGCCACAGCAATTACACTCACTTCCGGATGGCGGAAGTCGCCGTGAGCAGGGAACTTTTTGAGCGAATCCTGTTGCGAATCAACAGATTGCGATGCTGTACGGCATGAAAAGACACACTGCCAGAAAATTCACTGGACAACTGCGCTCTGTGGACTTTTTTCCCGGCATGGTTGTGCATTTGAGGAAGGATTTTGTAATATATGTGGCAGAAAATCGGCTCTCATGCAATCAGACCCGCATGGGCATACGAAACTCGGCGGATCAGGGGCTGGTTGGAGTCAGGATAATTTTGATATGGAAAATGTGGGTGAACATCATTGCATAGCACTTTCCAGGGATTTAGCGAGCGGTTGCGGCGCATAAGAAATCCTCGGGGCGGTCGGAAAAAGGCTGTGATTAGCGTAGCAGTAACTTTACGGGATCAAGCACGATGAACCGAAAATCGTTTCATTGTATGGCAGGGATCGCATCAAGCGCCCGTATCAACAACACGGTGCAAAACAAAGTCGAACAGGAAAAAGGGAGAGTAATTTTCATGAAAAGCATGAGACATGCGGTGACGGTCCTTCTTTTCGCAGTTGTGCAGGCTCTGATGAGTGCGTCTGCGCATGCCAGTTGCTTGGTTTCCGTGGATGCGGCCGTCAACTGGGGAAATGGCAAAGCGTATTTCTTCGGCTACATCCCGGATAACGACCAACTGAATTATGTGCGCTATGACATCAAAGCAGACAAAGCCGATCCAGGATACCCCAAGCCCGTGAATAACAGCACCTGGCCGGGGCTGGGCCTGGACACAATCACCGCTGCGGTGAACGGGGGCAACGGCAAAGCGTATTTCTTCGGCTACATTGATGGCGTTGATGAATTGCAATATGTGAGCTACGACATTAAAACCGACAGAGCTGACGAGGGTTACCCCTACCCGGTTGACGATGTATTCTGGCCAGACTTAAGCGACCTGTCCGATATCACAGCAACACTGGATCTGGGTGACGGCTTTGTGATTTTCATGGGATACAACGGTGCGATTTCCGAGAACCAGCTTGGCATCCTGTACAACATAAATACCTTCGCTAAGCTCGACGAGGTCCAGGAAATAAACCCTGAAGAAATGGGCGGAAGCCAACTCGATTTCATCTCCAGCGCCGTGGAATGGGGCGACAAATTTTATCTGTTCGGCTGGATCGAGGGCGAAGATTACCCCTTGTACGAACGATTCACCACAAGCACCATGACCATGGATGCTGATTACCCGCGCGTGATGGATTCGGATATGTGGCCCGGCATGGGATGCAGTTACTGATCCGCACCGCGATACGCCAAATCATACAGTAAACCCTGCAGGCCTCCCCGAACCGGGGAGGCCTCTTTCATTGGGCTGGTCTGAAACCCGAAAAGTGGCCCTGAAGAAAAGCCTGTGCCAAGACCATATTAGAAAATTGGTTGAAAATAGCCTCGAAAAAACCGGCTATCATGCAAGTCTCTCCATCACACCATTTAGAACTTGTTTTGCCGCGAAAAAATTGACAAACGGGACTTGGTTCCGGCGCGGTCGCCGAACCGCGCCCTACATCAAAACATTCAACTGATCAGCACATACAACATGATGATATAATCTCGGAGTTGCGGGAACAGCCCCTCTGCTTTTTGCGACCGCAAGACTCTTCAAGATCCATGATTCTTGATTATTTCCGCAACGAACCGAAAAGCGCCAGCCTTGTGGTCTGGCGGCAGATGTCCGCGATGGAATCCGTGAGCGGGATGTTCTTGGGGCATGCGTGGATGCAGTTCTGCGCGTTGCCGCAGTCCGTGACGCCGCCCGGCCCCATGAGCGCGCGCAGGCGCAAATCCTTGTGCATGGCGCCTGTGGGGTGCATGTTGAACAGGCGCGCCTGGCTGATTGCGGACGGGCCGATGAAGGGTGAGCGCGAGTTCACCTGCGGGCAGGCGTCCAGGCAGCAGCCGCAGGTCATGCACCGGGACAGGATGTACATGAGCGCCTGCCGGTGCGGGCTGATGAGCGGGCCGGGGCCGGCCGCGTGCGTGCCGTCAATGTCAATCCAGGCGCGCACGCGCTTCAAATCCTCGAACATGCGCGAGCGGTCCACATGCAAATCCCGCACCACCGGGAACTTGGCCATGGGCTGCAGCACGATGGGATGCTCCAGCTCGTCAATGAGCGCGGAGCAGGCCTGCTGCGTGCGGCCGTTGATGCGCATGCTGCACGCGCCGCACACTTCTTCGAGGCACGAGCACTCCCACGCCACGGGCGTGGTGCGCTTGTTCTGCGCGTTCACCGGGTTGGCCTGGATCTCCATGAGCGCCGAGATCACATTCATGTTCTTGCGGTACGGGATCTCGAAGGTTTCCCAGAAGGAGGCCTTGTCCGGCCCGGGCTGCCGCTGGATTTTCAGGATGATGGATTTTTCATTCGCCATGGCGCGCCTCGCGGTTATTTTTCCACATCGTATTTGCGTTCCCTGGGGGGAATGAACTGAATGTCAACTTCTTCGTAGGTCAGAACCGGGCCGTGGGGGGAATGCGCGGCCCGCGTGGTCTTGAGAAAGTTCGCATCGTCGCGGTCCGGGAATTCGGGCTTGTAATGCGCGCCGCGGCTTTCGTTGCGCGCCAGCGCGCCCAGTGTGACGACCCGCGCCAGTGCGATCATGTTCTCCAACTGGCGCGTGAACACCAGGGGCTGGTTCTTCCACAGGGCCTTGTCCGGAACGCCCACCCTGTTTTCGTAGCGCTCCTTGATTTCGAGCAGCTTTTCATCGGTGAGCTTGAGCTTGGGATTCTCGCGGATCACGGTCACATTTTCGGTCATGAGATTTCCCATTTCGCGCCACAGGGCGTAGGGGTTCTCTGTTCCGTCCTTTTTCAGCCACTCGTTGTTGGCGTCCCGCTCCCGTTTTTCGGCCTGCTGCAGAAGCGTGACCGCGTCGGTCGGGTTCTGGAGGCCGGACAGGTATTTGACCGCCTCTGGGCCGGCCAGGAACCCGGCGTGGATGCAGCTCAAGAGGCTGTTGGCGCCCAGGCGGTTGGCGCCGTGGTACTGGTAGTCGCATTCCCCGGCGGCAAACAGGCCCGCAACATTGGTCATCTGCCCGAAGTCCACCCACAGCCCGCCCATGGAATAGTGAACGGCCGGGAAAATCTGCATGGGGATTTTGCGTGGATCGTCGCCCACGAACTTTTCGTAGATTTCGAGCACGCCTCCCAGCTTGCTGGTGAGGTACGCTGGGTCTAGGTGGGAGACATCAAGATACACCACATTGCGGCCCTCGATGCCCATGTCCAGCTCGTACACCACTTTGAAGATGGCGCGGGTCGCGATGTCGCGCGGCACCAGGTTGCCATATGCGGGATACCATTCTTCGAGGAAGTACCAGGGCTTGCCGTCTTTGGGCACCCACACGCGGCCGCCTTCGCCGCGCACGCTTTCGGAAATGAGCCGCCGCTTGTCTTCGCCCTGAATGGCCGTGGGGTGCACCTGTATGAACTCGCCGTTGGCGTAGTCCACGCCGTGGCGGAAGCACGCGCCCGCGGCGCTGCCCGTGTTGATGAAGCTGTTGGTGGTGTTGGTTCCGTAAACCAGGCCGGGGCCTCCCGTGGCCATGATGACCGCGTCCGCGGGGAACGCGCGCACATCCATGCCGTCCAGGCTCATGGCCACGATGCCGCGGCAGCGCCGGTCATCGTCAATGACCGGAACCAGGAATTCCCAGAACTCGTATTTTGTGACCAGGCCCTGGGCCTCGAAGCGGCGCACCTGCTCGTCGAGCGCGTACATGAGCTGCTGTCCGGTGGTTGCGCCGGCGAACGCCGTGCGCTTGAATTTCGCGCCGCCGAACGCGCGCACATCGAGCCGGCCCTCGCTGGTGCGGTTAAAGGTCACGCCCATGCGGTCAAGCAGATCTATGATTGCAGGCGCGGCCTCGCACATGCCCTTGACCGGCGTCTGGTTGGCCAGAAAATCCCCGCCGTAAATGGTGTCGTCAAAATGCTCCCAGGTGCTGTCGCCCTGCCCGTGCGGGTCCGTGGCCGCGTTGATGCCGCCCTGCGCGCACACCGAATGGCTGCGCCGCACGGGCACCATGGAGAACAGCTCCACCTGCGCGCCGGACTCGGCGATCTTGAGCGCCGCGGACAACCCCGCAAGCCCTCCGCCCACCACGATGACTTTCTTGCCGTTTCCGCCCATTCTTCAGACGCTCCCGTCAGGATGTCTTTTGTCAAATGCTGATAATCAGCGCCTTGCCCACGAACGCCAGGAGCGCGTTCACGCCGATGAACGACAGCGCAAGCCCCACGGCCGCGCACGCCCAGGCGCTTGCGCGCTGCGCGCGGGGTCCGATGGTTATGCCCCACGACACGCAGAAGTTCCAGATGCCGTTGGCGAAGTGAAACACGGACGCCAGCACGCCCGCGATGTAGAACACCATCACCCATGTGACCGCCAGGTGCTGGCGCACCAGGTCGAAGGTCACATGCAGGTCCGGGTTGATCATGCTGGCGATGCGGAAATTCCACAGGTGCACCACCACGAATATGAAGGTGAACAGGCCCGTGACGCGCTGGATTACATACATCCAGTTGCGGCCGTAGCGGTACGCGCCCGTGTTCACCGACGCTTCCGTGGTGACGAACACGCCGTACACCCCGTGGAACAGTATCGGAATCATGATGAACAGAATTTCGATGACGATAAGGTACGGCAGGCCGCGCAGCACGCCCACCGCGGCGTTGAACACGCGCTCGCCCCCGGCCGTGGCCGCCAGCGAGTTCACCGACAGGTGCTCGATCAGAAACAGGCCCACGGGAATGATGCCGAAAAGGGAGTGCAGCTTGCGCAGCTTGAAATGGACGGGAACCGTGTCCGTGGCAGTGTGTTCCGCTGTGGCAGTTATGGGAATCACCTCGCGTTTCGTGTCGCTGAAAACCGTTTGCGGCCAGTCGCCGCAAGCGCATTATACACCACAATCCGCCGCGCGGTCAGTGCGTCATCACATACATCACAATGTTGAGCGCCATGCGGAAGGCGGCCTCGCGCACCTCGGGCGGATCCTTGTGGATCTCGGGCGACTCCAGCCCATCGCCGAGATCGGTGTTGAAATCGTAGAACACGGTGAGCCGCCCGGTTTCGTCAATAATGCCGTATCCGCGCGGAGGGCCGCCGTCGTGCTCGTGAATCTTGGGCAGCCCCCTGGGGAATTCATGATAGGCATGATAAATCGGATGGCTGAACGGCAATTCCGCGAGTTCGCGGTCCGGGTACACCTTGCGCATTTCGCGCCGGAACGCCGCGTCCATGCCGTAGTCGTCGCTGGCCCACAGGAACCCGCCCCGGTCCAGGTACTGGCGCAGACGCTGCGCTTCCTCTGGCGAAAAATCCACATTGCCGTGGCCCGTCATGTAAATCATGGGATAGCTGAAAAGCTCCTCGTCCGTGAGCCTGACCGTGGCGCGCACATTGGCCGCTGGAGCGCCGAACTCTTTCTGCACCCGCTCCTGAAGGCGGACCATGGAGGTCTTGTCCTCGTACCAGTCGCCGCCGCCGCGGTATTGCACCTGGGCGATGGTGAACAGGTCGCCGCCCTGGCGTTTGTCCTTGCGCTGGGCCGCGGCGCGCGGGCAAAACAGCGCCAGCGCCGCGCACAGCGCCAG
>JAGUYV010000466.1 GCA_020061125.1 bacterium
CGAACTCATCACCCCGGTCGCCATCGAGCAGGGCCTGCGCTTCGCCATCCGCGAGGGCGGCCGCACCGTGGGCGCCGGCGTCATCACCGAGATCTTCGAATAATGTCAAGCAGCGATTGACTTATTCCAGACCGGCGTATAATATATAATTTTGACTTTGGGGTAAAGTGCCATGCGCATACACATCACGATGCAATGCACCGAGTGCAAAAGCAAGAACTACATCACATTCAAGAGCAAAACCAACACAACTGGCCGTGTTGAGCTTAAGAAGTACTGCAAGAAGTGCCGCAAGCACACCCCGCACAAAGAGGCCAAGTAAGAAGATCCCGGCGGCGCAGGGCGCGACAACCAAGCCCGGCGCGCGCGCGGCATAATGACGCATCAATAGGCCAGTAGCTCTAATTGGTAGAGCACCGGACTCCAAATCCGGGGGTTGCAGGTTCGAGTCCTGCCTGGCCTGCGGAAACCGACCGACAAGCCTGGAGACACACAATGGCAGTCGCTAAAGATAAAGTGCAGAAAATGTCCGTGGTGACCAACACGCGGCAGTTCTTCACCGAAGTCGGCCAGGAGATGAAAAAGATCGTGTGGCCCAGCCGCGAAGTGCTGACACAGGCCACAGTCACGGTCGTTGTCATCACCCTGGTCATCACCGTCTACATGGGCGTCGCGGACATCGTGCTGCGAACCCTGTACAACGCATTCAACGCTCTGTAAAAGGTCGTGACACTATGGCGAGCCGATGGTACGTAGTCCATACCTATTCGGGACACGAGAACAAGGTTAAGACCAACCTCGAGAAGCAGATTACGGCATACAGCCTGCATGATAAAATCGAGCAGGTGCTGGTTCCGACCGAGGAACGCGTCGAGATCAAGGGCAGCCAGCGCAAAGTGGTCCAGAAAAAGATCTTCAAAGGATACATCTTTGTAAAGATGGATCTGAACGACGAGACCTGGTACATCGTGCGCAACACGGCCGGAGTCACGGGATTTATCGGAGACGGAAGCCGCCCCACCCCGCTGTCCGAGCATGAAGTGAACTTCATCCTCAAGCGCATGGGTCTGGAAGCGCCGCGCCTGTCCGTGAATTTCGAGGAAGGCGAAGGCGTGCGCGTGCTGTTCGGCCCGTTCGCGGACTACACGGGCGTCATCAAGGAAGTGGATTTGAACCGGGAAAAAGTGGTCGTGCTGCTGTCCCTCTTCGGACGAGACACCCCCGTCGAGCTGGAGTTCGATCAAATAGAAAAAATCTGAATGCGGCCTGAATGCGGCAGCCGCGGACGCCGCGCCAATGCGCGTGCGCGCCGCACGGACCGCACAGGATAAAGCTGGAAAAAAAGAGGCGCTGAACAATGGCCAAGAAAGTCATCGGACTCGTGAAACTGCAACTGCCCGCCGGGCAGGCCAACCCCGCCCCCCCCGTGGGGCCGGCCCTGGGCCAGCACGGCGTCAACATCATGGAGTTCTGCAAGCAGTACAACGAAAAAACCAAAGAGCAGCAGGGCTCCATCATCCCCGTGGAAATCACGGTGTTCGCGGACCGCACCTTCAAGTTCATCACCAAAACGCCGCCCGCGTCCGACCTCATCAAAAAGGAACTCAAGATCCCCAGGGGTTCCGAGAACCCGGCTGCCAACAAGGTGGGCACGCTCACCCGGGCGCAGCTCAAGAAAATCGCTGAAATCAAAATGCCGGACCTCAATGCCAACGACATTGAGGCCGCCATGGAGATAATAGCCGGTACCTGCCGCAGCATGGGAGTGGAAATCCAGTAACTCCCAGCAGAAGCAACCCGGCAAAGGAGCCTGTTTCGCCATGCCAGTGAAAACCAAGAAACTCAAGCAGCGGTACGCCAGCCTCGCCAACCCCGGCCCGGTCACCCCGGAAGAGGCGTTCACCCTGCTGAAAAAGGTCTGCTCCGAAGTGCCCATGAAATTCGATGAAACCGTGGAAGCGGTCATTCGCCTGGGCATTGACTCGCGCAAGCCGGACCAGAATGTGCGCGGCACCTTCAGCCTGCCGCACGGAACCGGCAAAACCCCGCGCGTAATCGTGTTCGCCCTGGGCGACAAGGCCGAGGAAGCCAAAGCCGGCGGCGCCGACGAAGTGGGCGGCGAAGACCTGGGCGAGCGCATCAAGGGCGGCTGGACCGCGTTCGATGTGGCCATCGCCACACCGGACATGATGAAAGTCGTCGGCCCGCTCGGCAAGATCCTCGGCCCCCGCGGCCTCATGCCCAACCCCAAGACCGGCACCGTGACCTTCGATGTCAAGACCACCGTCGAGGACTTTAAAAAAGGCAAAGTGGAATACCGCAACGACCAGTTCGGCAATGTGGCCATCCCCATGGGCAAGGTGTCGTTCGATGTGGAGAAACTGGTCGAGAACTTCATGGAATTCCACCGCACTCTGATTCGCGTGAAGCCCGCCGCGGCCAAGGGCCAGTATGTGCGCGGCGCGGCCGTGAGCGCCACCCAGGGGCCTGGCATCAGAATCAACCTGTCCGCACTTAGCAAGTGACCGGGCGCCAAAACATATTGCAAGGAGCTGCATGACCATGGCCCTTCCGTTGAGTGAAAAGAAAGCGCTTGTCGCGGAAATCAAAGAAACCTTCGAGAGCAGCGATATCGTGCTGCTGGCGTCTGTGGAGAGAATGAGCGTGGCCGAAATCACGGCCCTGCGCGCCAAGCTGCGCCCGGAGACCGTGCGCCTCAAGATGTACAAGAACACGCTCGTCAAGCGCGCCATGACCGAGATCGATCCGGACAACCCGGCGTTCCAGAAGCTGGGCGAAAGCCTCAAGGGGTTCACCCTGGTGGCGTCCACGCCCGAGAAGCCGCTGGTGGCGTGCAAGATTCTGTCGGACACGGCCAAGGAAGACGAACGCGTGCGCGTCAAGGCCGCGGTGTTCGAGAACCGCTTCGTGAGCGCGGACGGCGTCAAGGAACTGGCGAGCATCGGCAGCAAGGACATGCTGATCGCGCGCCTGATCGGAGCGCTCAAGTCGCCCATCACCCGGCTGCACCGGAGCCTCACCTCTCCGCAGAGCAACCTGGTGCTGGTGCTCAAGGCCGTAGCGGACAAGCAGGAGAAAGGCTGATCGCGGATCGCGCCGCGGGTTCCGCTGGCGCGCCGCTCGAATACGCAAATATTCCGTTTGCTCAAGCAAGCTGAAGGAGGATATACCATGAACGTCGAAGAAATCTTCACGGCCATCAAAGGCGCAACAGTGATGGAAATCAAGGAGCTGGCCGACAAGCTCGAGGAAGAGTTTGGCGTGACTCCGATGGCCGCCATGCCCATGATGGGCGCAGCCATGCCCGGCGCCGCCGCCGCGGCCGAGGAAGAGGAGAAAACCGAGTTCGACGTGGTGCTGACCAGCGCAGGCGACAAGAAGATCGCGGTCATCAAAGCCGTCCGCCAGGTCACGGACCTGGGCCTCAAAGAGGCGAAGGCTCTGGTGGAAAGCGCACCCGCTGTGGTCAAGGAAGCCGTTTCCAAGGAAGAAGCCGAAAAAATCAAGGCGACCTTGGAGGAGTCCGGTGCCGCAGTCGATCTCAAATAAGCGACACAACCAACAATGCAAAGGGCGGGGGCTTGATTCTTTCGGGTCCTCCTCTTTTGCTTTTGGTAAAAAGCCGTTCGGGGCCTGATCCGGCCTCTGTTTCCCGCCCGGAACGGCCTCTTTTCAGCCATTACTCCGGAGAGGTGTGCTCATGGCGAAAACCAACGATCCCCGCGGAAAAGCGCTGGGATACCATAGTTTCGGCAAACTCGGCTCCGTGCTGGACCTGCCGAACCTTATCGAAATTCAGACCGAGTCCTTCGAATGGGTGCGCAAAGAGGGGCTGCTGAACCTGTTCCGCAGCATCTCCCCCATCGAATCCATGGTGTCAACGGCCGAGGAAGGCCTCATCCTCGAATTCCTGGACCTGACCTACGGAGAACCCAAGTACGACCCCGAGGAATGCAAGGTCCGCGAGAAGACCTACGAGGGCGCGTTGAGCGTGCGCGCGCGCCTCATCAACCGCAAAACCGGGGAAATCAAAGAGCAGGATGTTTATCTGTGCGAGTTCCCCATCATGACCGATTACGGCACCTTCGTGTTCAACGGCGCCGAGCGCGTTGTGCTCTCGCAGCTCATCCGCTCCCCGGGCGTTTACTTCAACTCGCCCAAGGATGTGTCGGGCATCAATTTCTTCACCGGCAAAATCATTCCCAACCGCGGCGCCTGGGTCGAGTTCGAGTTCGACATCAAGGGCCAGGCGTACATCCGCATTGACAAGACCCGCAAGATTCCCATCACCACCTTCCTGCGCGCCATCGGCTTCGATTTCGACCGCAAGGAACGCCGCGTGTTCCTGGCCGACCCCATCGCCATCGCCGACCCCACGCGCGAGAAGCTGCTCGGCTTCGTGCTCACAGAGAATCTCGAAGGCGCCGGACCCAAGGGCAAGCCCCTCCCGGCCGGCACAGTGATCACTCCCGACAATGTGGACGGCATTCTCAAGCTCGGCCTCAAGTCTCTCAATGTGACCGAGAACTGCAAACCGTTCTTCATTGAAGACTCGATTCTCATCACCCTGGAAAAGGAACAGACCCTGACCCGGGAACAGGCCCTGCTGGACATCTACAAAAAGCTGCGCCCCGGCGACATCCCCACCGTGGAGCAGTCCGAGCGCCTGCTCGACAGCCGCTTCTTCCAGCCCAGCAAGTACGACCTGTCCGAGGTGGGCCGCTATAAAATCAACGAAAAGTTGAGCCTTGAGGTCACTTCGAGCCGCCTGGCACTCACCCGGCAGGATTTTCTGGAGTCCATCCGCTACCTGCTCGCCCTGCGCCTTCAGGGCAAGCGCGAGATGGCGCGCGAGCGCTACTTCGAGGAAATCCTCACCGAAGGCGAACAGAAGTTCTTCGACGAATTCGTTGAAATCAACGGCAGCGAGCCGACTTCTGACGACATTGACCACCTGGGCAACCGCCGCGTGCGGTGCGTGGGCGAACTGCTGCTGAACCGCCTGCGCGGCGCGCTCGGCATGATGGAGAAAACCATCCGCGACCGCATGATCCAGTACGACGCGGTCATTGCCACGCCCCAGTCGCTCATCAACCCGCGGCCCCTGATCGCCGCAATCAACGAGTTCTACGGCTCCAGCCCCTTGAGCCAGTTCATGGACCAGACCAACCCGTTGAGCGCCCTCACCCACAAGCGCAAGTTGAGCGCCATGGGGCCGGGCGGCCTCACCCGCGAGCGCGCCGGCTTCGAGGTGCGCGACGTGCACCACAGCCACTACGGCCGCATCTGCCCCATCGAGTCCCCTGAAGGCCCCAACATCGGCCTCATCGGATCCCTGGCCACCTACGGCAAGGTGGACAAGTTCGGGTTCCTCATGACCCCCTACCGCAAGGTGAAAAAAGGCGTGGTCGGCGACGATGTCGAATACCTCACCGCGGCGCGCGAGGAACGCTATGTGGTGGCCCAGGCCAACGCGCAGCTCGACAGCAAGAACCGCTTCGTGCGCGACAAGGTGGCCACCAGGTTCCGCGACCGCATCGAGCGCGCCAACCCCAAAGATGTGGAATACATGGATGTCAGCCCCAAGCAGATCGTGTCCGTGACCACATCCCTGATCCCGTTCCTGGAGCACGACGACGCCAACCGCGCCCTCATGGGCTCGAACATGCAGCGCCAGGCCGTGCCGTTGCTCAAGAGCGACGCGCCCCTGGTCGGCACCGGCATCGAGCGCAAGGTGGCCGTGGACGCCAACGCCGTGGTCGTGGCCAAGCGCGCGGGCAAAATCAAGTACGCGGATTCCCGCCGCGTGGTCGTGGAAGTGCGCGGCAAACGCGAGATTGACGAATACAAGCTCATCAAGTTCTCCCGCTCCAACCAGAGCACATGCATCACTTTCTATCCCCGCGTGCGCCTGGACCAGGAAGTGGAGGCGGGCGATGTTCTGGCCGACGGCCCCAACTGCGAATACGGCCGCCTGGCCCTGGGCCGCAACCTCAAGGTCGCGTTCATGCCCTGGGAAGGATACAACTATGAAGACGCCATCATCGTGAGCGAGAAGTTGCTCAAGGAAGACGCCTTCACCAGCATTTTCATCGAGAAATACGAATGCGAGGCCCGAGAGACCAAGCTCGGCCCCGAGGAAATCACCCGCGACATCCCGAATGTGAACGAGGAAGTCCTGGAGAACCTCGACGACAACGCCATCGTGAAGATCGGCACCGAAGTCAAGGCCGGCGATGTGCTCATCGGCAAGGTCATTCCCAAGGGCGAAACCGAGCCTACGGCCGAGGAGCGCCTGCTGCGCGCCATCTTCGGCGAGAAGGCCCGAGACGTGCGCAACACCTCGCTCAAGGTGCCGCACGGCGGCAAGGGCGTGGTCATCGGAGTCACGGACTTCAACCGCGAGGCCGGAGACGACTTCGCGCCGGGCAAGAACCGCAGCGTGCGCGTGATGGTGGCCCAGCGCCGGCGCCTCATGGTGGGCGACAAGCTCGCCGGCCGCCACGGCAACAAGGGCGTCATCTCCCGCATCGTGCCCGAGGAAGACATGCCCTTCCTCGAGGACGGCACCCCCGTGGACATCATTCTCAACCCCCTGGGCGTGCCCTCGCGCATGAACCTCGGCCAGGTGCTCGAAACCCACCTGGGCTGGGCCGCGGAAAAGCTCGGCATGTACCTCGACAGCCCCATTTTCGAGGGCGCCACAGAGGAAGAGATCATTGGGAAAATCCAGGAAGCCGGACTGCCCGAGGACGGCAAAGTCACACTCTACGACGGCAAGACCGGCAAGCCGTTCGACAACAAGATCACCGTTGGCATCGTGTACATGCTGAAACTCAACCACATGGTCGAGGATAAGATGCACGCGCGCAGCACGGGATCGTACGCCCTGGTCACGCAGCAGCCGCTGGGCGGCAAGGCGCAGTTCGGCGGCCAGCGCTTCGGCGAAATGGAAGTGTGGGCGCTCGAGGCCTACGGCGCCGCGGTCACGCTCCAGGAGCTGCTGACCATCAAGTCCGACGACATCACGGGCCGCGTGAAAACATACGAGGCCGTCGTCAAAAACGAGAACATCCAGAAACCGGGCATCCCGGAGTCGTTCAATGTGCTCGTCAAGGAGCTGCAGGCGCTCGCCCTCAACATCGAGCTGCTCACTGGCACCGGACGCAAAATCACTCCCCAGGCGGAAGACGAATCCGTGGGTTCGATTCTGCTGGACGACCTGGGAATCAGCAGCCCGTCGTACTCGTAACCCGGCGCGGAACCATCGCGCCGCGGCCGCGCACAACCATTCAAGGGGAGGCTTTTCGTGGCTAAATCAAACCTCGAAAAAATCCGCATCAGCCTGGCGTCGCCCGAGACCATCAAGAAATGGTCCTACGGCGAAGTCAAGAAACCCGAGACCATCAACTACCGCACTCTCAAGCCGGAAAAAGACGGCCTGTTCTGCGAGAAAATCTTCGGCCCGGTCAAGGACTGGGAATGCCACTGCGGCAAGTACAAACGCATCCGCTTCAAGAACATCAAGTGCGAAGCGTGCGGCGTGGAAGTGACACAAAGCAAGGTGCGCCGCGAGCGCATGGGCCACATCGTGCTGGCCGCGCCCGTGAGCCACATCTGGTACTTCAAGGGCACCCCAAGCCGCATGAGCTATCTGCTCGGCGTGTCCGTCAAGGAACTCGAACGCGTACTCTACTACGGCGACTACATGGTCACCAAGGTGGACTCCGAAGGCGTGGAAAACCTGCTGCGCCGCATCGAGAACGAGAAACTCGACATCAAGCGCCTCATGCCCACCTTCGCGGAAAATGTCGCCAAGATTGAAATCTACGAAGATGTGGAAACCGGCAAAAAAGAGCCTGCGGTTGTAAACCTCAAGGTCTGCGATGTGGACTACACGCGCCAGGAGCGCGAGGACATTCAGGTCAACATCAAGAGGCTCCAGGCCCGGTTCGCCGAAGACGGCGATGTGACCCTCAAGGTCAGCAGCGTAAAGTCCGGCGGCGCGCACCACCCGGTCATCACCGTGGTCAAGGAAATGGACGGCGAGGAAGCCACGCTCGGCTACCTGCCCCGCCTGTACGCCAAGGAACTCGCGCCCTTCGTGCAGGATGAAAATGTCAAGTACGAGGCATTCATCGAGCGCGTGACCAAAGGCTACCTGGACCGCCGCCGCCTGGGCATCCGCCTGGGCATCCGCTTCACGGACAAGTCCATCCCCCAGGGCATCATCCGCTCCCTGAACCAGAAGTTCCAGGAAGCCGAGGATGTGTACAACGCCATCTACCTCGATGAAGGCGTGTCCCTGCTCAAGTCCCTCAAAGTCAAGCAGACCCTGCAGACCGGCATCCTCGGCAGCACGCACAAGTTCTCCGACGGCCGCGTGTTCAAGGAAGAAGATCGCATGTTCGAGGAAATTTACGAACTCGACTTCTATGTCCCGCGCGAATACGACAAGATCATGAATCTCACCCGGCACCTGGCCGAGTGCTTCAACGACAGCTCCATCAACAACCTCTTCAAGCTGGACATGGGCGCGAGCGCTATCAAGGATGTGCTCGCGGGAGAGAACCTGGATGAGCTATCCAAGGAACTGCGCGCGGAAATCCGCGAGTCCAAAAAACAGAAGCGCATGAAGCTCATCAAGCGCCTCACCGTGGTCGAGGCGTTCCGCAAATCGCGCAACAAGCCCGAGTGGATGATTCTGGATGTCATCCCCGTGCTGCCGCCGGACATCCGGCCCATGGTGCAGCTCGAGGGCGGCCGGTTCGCGTCCTCGGACCTTAACGACCTGTACCGCCGCGTGATCAACCGCAACAACCGCCTGCGCAAGCTCATCGAGATCAAGGCGCCCGAGAGCATCATCCGCAACGAAAAGCGCATGCTGCAGGAAGCATGCGACGCGCTCATAGACAACGGCCGCCGCGGCCGCGTATTCACCGGCAGCCACAAGCGCCCGCTCAAGAGCCTGTCCGAACTGCTCAAAGGCAAGCAGGGCCGCTTCCGCCAGAATCTGCTCGGCAAGCGCGTGGACTACTCGGGCCGCTCGGTCATCGTGTGCGGCCCGCAACTCAAGCTGCACCAGTGCGGCCTGCCCAAGCAAATGGCTCTCGAACTGTTCAAGCCCTTTGTGATGCACGAATTATGGAACCGCAACCTCACGCCCAACATCAAGGCAGCCAAGAAGCTCGTGGAGCGAGCTGGCCCGGAAGTGTGGGATGTGCTCGAGGAAGTCACGGCGCACCACCCCGTGCTGCTGAACCGCGCACCCACCCTGCACCGCCTCGGCATCCAGGCGTTCCAGCCCATCCTGGTCGAGGGCAAGGCCATCCAGATCCACCCGCTGGTGTGCGCCGCGTTCAACGCCGACTTCGACGGCGACCAGATGGCCGTGCATGTGCCCCTGTCCCTCGAAGCCCAGGCCGAGGCGCGCCTCATCATGATGAGCACCAATAACCTGCTCCTGCCCGCGGACGGCCGCCCCATCACCGCGCCCTCCCAGGACATCGTGCTCGGCGTGTACTACCTCACCCTGGACCGCGACGGCGCCAAGGGCGAAGGCAAGATTTTCGCGGACTACAACGAAGTCATCAAGGCCTACGAACTCGACTTCGTGGACCTGCACGCAAAAATCAAGTTCAGATTTGAAGGCGAATGGATTGACACCACGGTCGGGCGCGTGATCTTCAACAACACCCTGCCTGACGGCTTCGATTTCGTGAACGAAACCGTGAGCAAGAAAACCCTGTCGCGCATCATCGGCAAGGTGCTGCGCCGCTTCGGGCAGCAGATCACCGTGGACACGCTCGACGGCGTCAAGACCCTGGGCTACACCTACGCCACCAAGGCAGGCGTGACCATCTCCATCGCCGACATCGAAATCCCGACCTTCAAGGCCGCAACCCTGGCCGAAGCCGAAAAAATCGAAAAGCAGATTGACGATTACTTCAACCGCGGCCTGCTCACCCACGACGAGCGCTACCGCAAACGCGTGGAACTGTGGACCCAGCGCACGGAAACCATCACCAAGAGCTTCGACACCGCGTTCGACGAGAAAAAGTTCAACCCGGTGTTCATGATGGCCAAATCCGGCGCCCGCGGCTCGGTGCAGCAGATCCGCCAGCTCGCCGGAATGCGCGGTCTCATGAGCGACCCCACAGGCCGCATCATTGACTACCCCATCAAGACCAACTTCCGCGAAGGGCTGACCGTGCTCGAATACTTCATTTCCACACACGGCGCGCGCAAAGGACTCGCGGACACCGCCCTGCGCACCGCGGACTCCGGATACCTCACCCGCCGCCTCGTGGATGTGGCCCAGGACATCATCGTGCAGGAAATTGACTGCGGCACCCCCAAGGCGCTCGAGATTGATTCCCTGTTCATGAACGGCCGCATCAAGCCCATCGTCAGCGAACTGCTCGTCAAGGATCTCAAAATCTCCAAAAAGAAACCACCCGAGATCCGCATGCCCAAGGCCGCGGAACTGGACAAGACCGCCAATGTGTTCCCGGTCATCGCCATGCAGGGCAAGAAACGGAAAATCAAGCTGCGCAAGATTTACTACGAATTCAACCGCCGCGGCCGCATCATAGACGCCAAGGTCGAGACCAAGAAGACCGTGATAGACTTCGAGGCCATCAACCTGGTGGGCATGGACGGCCACATGCAGAGCCTGCTGGGCGAAAAGATCATCGGCCGCGTGGCCGCGGACGACATCTTCAGCGCCATCACCGGCGAGGTGTTCGTGAAAAAGGGCGACATGATTCAGGAGGACGACTTCGAGCTGATGAAGAACACCATGCTCTCCGCTCCCCTGCGCGTGCGCTCGGTGCTTGAATGCCAGACCCGCCACGGCGTGTGCGCCAGTTGCTACGGCCGCAACTTCGCCACCGGCAAGCTCGCCGAGATCGGCGACGCCGTGGGCACCATCGCGGCCCAGTCCATCGGCGAACCCGGCACACAGCTCACCATGCGCACCTTCCACACAGGCGGCGTGTCCGGCGAAGACATCTCCGACATCACCCAGGGCCTGCCCCGCGTCGAGGAACTCTTCGAGGCCCGCAAGCCCAAAAACCTGTCGCTCATGAGCGAGTTCGACGGCAAGGTCGAAATCGTGAACACCGAAACCGGCCGCGAACTCGTCATCACCCCCAAGAGCAAGACCGAAGAGGCCAAAAAAGAGCGCATCAAGGTCCCGCCCGACGCCATGATCACCGTGAAAAACGGCGACAGGGTCGAGATGGGCCAGCCCCTCACCGACGGTTATCTGAATCCGCACGATGTTCTGCGCGTGCTCGGCCTGGACCGCACCCAGGATTACCTGGTCAGCGAAGTCATCTCTGTGTACAAGAGCCAGGGCGTGGACACCAACGAAAAGCATGTGGAAGTCATCGTGCGCGAGATGCTCAAGAAGATCAACATCGAAACCAGCGGGGACACCGAATTCCTGCCCCACTCGCTGGTGGACCGCTACGAGTTCGACCGGGCCAACCGCGAGATGCGCGCCCAGGGCAAGCGCCCCGCCACCGGCAAGTCCGTGCTGCTGGGCATCACCAAGTGCTCCCTGTCCACCAACAGCTTCCTGTCCGCGGCTTCGTTCCAGGAAACCACCCGCGTGCTCACCGACGCCGCAGTCAAGGGCAAGGTGGACCCGCTCATGGGCCTCAAGGAAAATGTCATCATCGGCAATCTGATCCCCGCTGGCACCGGCCTGCCCGCATACCGGGACCTCATGATCAACGCCATGAAGCCCGATTCCCAGACCTACGAGTACACCGAGAGCGGCCGCCTGGTCAAGACCGGTGAAATTGAAGATTACGAAGAAATTGACGACGATCTGGACGAGGGCGACGACCTGGAACTGGACGACGCGGAAGCCGCGGACGAAGACGCAGAGACCGCGGATGTAGCGGTTTCGGCGGACGAAGATACGGACGGGATCGAACCCGAGATCGAGGAGTGACGCGCAGAGTCGCGAAAAAAAGCAGAAATGCGTTGACATGCGCGTTTTTTTTTATTATCTTTAATGTTTGTGTCTTGCGCCGAGATGCGCAAGATGGCCTTTTAGTGAAAAATCTTTAGTTCGGGGTACGGTCATAACATGCCGACCATCAATCAGTTAGTGAGAAAACCGCGGAAGAAACAGGTGAAAAAATCCAAGTCCGTGGCCCTGCAGAAAAACCCGCAAAAGCGCGGCGTGTGCCGCCGCGTTTGGACGGTGACGCCCAAGAAGCCCAACTCCGCGCTGCGCAAAGTGGCGCGCGTGCGCCTCACCAACGGCTACGAAGTCACCGCCTACATCCCGGGCATCGGTCACAACCTCCAGGAGCACTCCATCGTGCTCATCCGCGGAGGCAGGGTCAAGGACCTTCCGGGCGTGCGATACCACATCGTGCGCGGCGTGCTCGACACCGCGGGCACCGAAAACCGGAAGCAGAGCCGCTCCAAGTACGGCACCAGGCGGCCCAAGAAATGATCACACCTCGTTTTCTTATCGCTGACTGACCTCACGATCACAAACGGGAAACCGGTCTGCCAATAAGAGACACGGCCGGACACTTTGAAGGAATGTGAGCGCAAAAACATGCCGAGGCGAAAGTACAAAAAACCCAAACGGTCCACGGTGGACCCCAAGTACAGCGACCCCGTCATCGGGCTTACCATCAACAACATCCTCAAGCGGGGCAAAAAAAGCCTGGCCGAAAGCCTGATGTACGACGCCCTGGACCTGGTGGAAAAGAAGACCGGCAAGCCCGGAACAGAAGTGTTCCAGAGCGCCATCCGGAACATCACCCCGGCCGTGATGGTCAAGTCCCGCCGCGTGGGCGGCGCCACCTACCAGGTGCCCGTGGAACTGCAGCACGACAAGGCCCGCAACCTGGCCATCCGCTGGCTGCTCCAGTATTCCAGGGACCGCAAGGGCGCTTCCTTCCCCGAACGCTTGAGCGAGGAAATCATTGACGCAGCCGAAAACCGCGGCGGCGCCATTAAAAAGAAAAGCGACACTCACAAAATGGCGGAGGCGAACAAAGCTTTCTCACATTACCGCTTCTGAAGCGGGCGGCCCAACCCCGAATCCCGCACGATGGCAGTGGGACGTGCGGGATTTTAGTGTGTAAACGCCAGAAGAAAATTATGCCGAACGACGCTCTCAAAACTACGCGCAACATCGGGATCGCGGCTCACATCGACGCCGGCAAGACCACGACCACCGAGCGCATCCTTTTCTACTCCGGCCGCGTGCACCGCATGGGCGAAGTGGACGAGGGCACCACCCAGATGGACTGGATGGAGCAGGAGCAGGAGCGCGGCATCACCATCACCTCGGCAGCCACTTACTGCGCCTGGAACGGCCATTCCATCAACATCATTGATACCCCCGGCCATGTGGACTTCACAGTAGAGGTCGAGCGCTCCCTGCGCGTGCTCGACGGCATGGTCGCCATCTTCTGCGCCGTGGGCGGCGTCCAGCCCCAGAGCGAAACCGTGTGGCGCCAGGCCGACAGATACAACATCCCCCGCCTGGCATTCATCAATAAAATGGACCGCACCGGCGCGGATTTCTTCCATGTCGTGGACCGCGTCCGCACGCGCCTGGGCGCAAACCCCGTGGTCATCAATTTCCCCATCGGCGCCGAGGATTCTTTCACCGGCATCGTGGATGTAATCCGGCAGACCGGCTTCACCTACACAGACGACGCCGGCTCCGAAATCAGGGAAATCCCCGTGCCCATGGATTTGAAGGACACGCTCGAAGACATGCGCACCACCCTGTTCGAGTGTCTGGCCGATGCTGATGATGGGATCGCTGACAAGTACCTCAACGACGCCACCGCCAGCATCACCGAGCAGGAAATCCACGCCGCTATCCGCAAAGCCGTGATCTCCGGCGCCATCGTGCCCGTGCTCTGCGGTTCGTCCCTCAAAAATAAGGGCGTGCAGAAACTTCTGGACGCCATCGTAGCCTACCTGCCTTCCCCGCTCGACATCCCGGCGGTCAAGGGCGTGGATCCCAAGACCGGCGAGACCGTGGAGCGCCAGGCCGACCCTGCGGAACACACTGCGGCCCTGGCCTTCAAAATCGCCCACGACCAGCATGTGGGGCACCTCACCTACATCCGCGTGTACTCCGGAAGCATCAAGAGCGGCACCAAAATTTACAACGCCAACAAAAACGCCCAGGAGCGCGTGAACCGCATCCTGCGCATGCACGCCAACCACCGCGAACAGCTCGAAGAACTAACCGCGGGTGAACTCGGCGCCGTTGTCGGTCTCAAAATCACCACAACAGGGGACACACTCTGCTCCGAACACAAAAAGATCCTTCTTGAAAATATCAGTTTCCCGGAACCCGTGATTTCCGTGGCCATCGAGCCGAAAAGCGTGGCCGAGATGGAAAAGATGGGCAAGTCCCTCGACGCTCTGGGCCGCGAGGATCCCACCTTCAAGGTTACGATCAACGAAGACACGGGCCAGACCATCATTTCCGGCATGGGGGAACTGCACCTGGAAATCATCACCGACCGCCTGTTCCGCGAATTCGGTGTCGAAGGCAAAGTCGGCCGCCCCATGGTGGCCTACAAGGAAACCATCACGCGCAAAACGCGCAGCGAAGGCAAGTACATTCACCAGACCGGCGGCCGCGGACAGTACGGGCATGTGGTGCTCGAACTGGAACCCCTTGACCCCGGCTCGGGTTTTGTGTGGGAAACCAAGGTCAGCACGGCGCGCGTGCCGCGCGAGTACTGGCCCGAAGCGCGCTCGGGCGTGGAAGACGCTCTCACAAGCGGCCCGCTCGCCGGATATCCGGTCATTGACATCAAGGTCACCCTGGTGGACGGATCCGTGCACGACGAGGATTCCATTGCACTGGCATACCGCATCGCAGCGTCCAAGGCCGTGCGGGACGGAATGGACAACGCCCGCCCCATGCTCAAGGAACCCATCATGGATGTCGAGATCGTGACGCCAGACAACTGCATGGGCGAGGTCATCAACGACATCAACGCCCGCAGGGGCCGCCCCACCAGCATGGAACCGGGCCGCGGCAATGTTCAAGTCGTGCGCGCCCGCATCCCGCTGTCCGAACTTTTCGGCTACGCCACGGACCTGCGCTCGCGCACACAGGGCCGCGCCACCTATTCCATGGAATTCGCCGAATACCGCGAAGTCCCCGAGGACATGCAGGATGTCCTGCTCGGGAAAACGGCATAAATGAAAACCCGCCTCTTGTGCGGCACGAAACAACCCGGAGGTTGACATGGGCAAACAGAAATACGAGCGAACGAAACCGCACGTAAATATTGGAACGATCGGGCATGTGGACCACGGCAAGACCACGCTCACGAGCGCGATCACGCGCGTGCTGGCCAACCTGGGCCGCGCGCAGCACATGGCGTTTGACCAGATTGACAAGGCGCCGGAAGAG
>JAGUYV010000022.1 GCA_020061125.1 bacterium
GCCGCGAGCGCCCTCACGGCCAGGGGGTGCACCTGCTCCGCGGGCCGCGCGCCCGCGCTGAACACCTCGGCGCGCGCTCCATATCTGTTCCGTATCAACGCTTCAGCCATCTGGCTGCGGCACGAGTTCTGCGTGCAGAGAACGAGGATCCTTGCTGGTTTCATATTGCCCCCTGTACTTAGGCAATTTGACAACTTTCGAACTAATTATAGTGTGTCCATGCCGTCAGTTCAAGGGGTTCCAAGACAAATGCGTCATATGATTCTGAAAATGAATTTCAAGCAGTAGGAGATCCCGATGACAATGAACACACAGCCTGTGGCGCGGCGCGCCCAGAGTTCGAATTGTTTGATTCTGTTGAACGCAGCGCCCACCTTTTGAACGCCGAACGCGATAAGGGCAGCGAAGAACAGCACGGGCAGCCCCGTTCCCACGCCGTAGAGAGCGGGCAGCAGCGCGCTGGATTCGTATTTCACGGCCACGGGAATGAGCGTGCCGAAAAACAGGGCTGCGGACACCGGGCAGAAGGTGAGCGCGAACAGAATGCCCAGCAGCCCGGCTCCCCACACCCCATGGCGCTCCGCCCTGTTGCGCAACCCCTGCCCCGCACCCCCGCCGGGCAGATTCATCTGAATCAGTTCAAGCAGAAACATTCCGGCCAGAATCAGAACCGGGCCGAGGATCCGGTTCATATGAGTCTGTAGAAAATGCGACACCGACGGCACATTTAGCAGCCCGGCGACGATGACCGCGCCCAGGCCCATGTAGGTCAGCGTACGGCCAGCGGTGTACAGCATCCCGGCCGCAAACACGCTGGCCGGAATGTCTACCCGCTTTCCGATGTAGGTGATGGCGGCGATGTTGGTTGTCAGAGGACACGGGCTGATGGAGGTGAGAATTCCCAGCCACAGCGCGGTCCCGGCTCCAAGAAGATATTCCATGGCGCGCGCCCCGGCTCACAGCCAGGCGCGAATCTCCTTTTGCACATATTCGACAAAAGCCTTTTCGTCGTTCAATCGGGTCCACACTTCTTCAAGATTCTTCCACTTCTTCTGTTCTCCGTTTTCCATGTCCGAGAGCACGAGAGAAATGGACAGAATCCGATATTCCTGAATGAAATGCCTGTTCTCTGGCTTATCGAGATCTATGTCGCGCCACACGATGCGCCCGGACTTCATTTCTTCCGGGAACCCGGCCTGCAGGGCCTTTTGCCCGAGAGCTTCGATGATCTTGCATGAAACGCAGCGCGCCCTGCCGTGGAAGAAATACACGACAAGCGTCCTGCCTTGCGCGGGCGCGGCCTGTTCGCGCAACACTGTTTGTGCGGGGGCTGGTGCGGGTTCGCCTTGCGCATTTTTATAAATCAGATAACCGGCGGACACGGCTACGAATAACAGCAATATCGCGCTTGCAATCGTTTTGATCTTCATGTTCTGCTTTGCCTCCGCGCCATAGGCGATTCATGCCTGGCATCTGCTCACTTCTTCTCACCGCCGGCTTTGCCCGCATCTTTTTTCTCATCACTTTTCGGCTTCTCATATTTCTGGTCCAGAAAAATCCGCGCCTCTGTTTGAATGTATTCCATGAACTTTTTCTTGTCCTTCAACAGCGGCCAGACCTCTTCGAGACTCTTCCATGCAATGATCTTGTTTTTATCTTCCCTGGAGTCTTTATAATCCGCCACCACAACGGTTTTGGACCTCAATTGGAAATCCTCGACATAATGCCAGTTGCCGTCTTTTTTGACATCCACGGGCATCCAAACCAGACGGCCGGATTTGAGTTCCTTTGCGAATTCCTTTTCGATGGCTTCTTTGGTGAATTTCTCAATGTTTGTGCACGAAATGCATCTTGGCTCGGTGTAGAGGTAGTAAACCACAACCGTGTGCGTGGCGGCTGGCGCGGGCTTGGCCTTGGCCGGCTGGGCCGCCGGCGGCTTCTTGCTTCCCGCGCCCCCGGTTTTCTGCGCTGCGCGTGCTACGCCCCCACATGCCATGACAATGAATAATACCGCTGCCCAGACACAGGCTGATTTCCTAATCATTGCGCACCCTTTCCGCGCCGTGGCGCATGCCTTGGTTCATCTGCGGCCAAGGTTTATTCCGCCGCCCATGAGATAGAAGTATGTGGCGATCCAGTTGGACAGAATCACCACGATTCCGAACAGAAACACACCCGCGCTCATGAGCGCCCAGCCGGACATGATGTTGCCGATCACGCAACCGGTCGCGAGGGCCGCGCCAGCGCCAACCATGAAGCCGCCGAATATGGCGCCCACAATCTGCTCCGGCGGTTTCGGCAGGAGCCGCGCCTGCCCGGACAACGCGCCCGCAATGAACGCGCCTGGCAGCATGCCCAGCACCACGAGCACCAGCCACCACACGACTTTTTTATCCTGCGGGGCCTCGGATTTCTTTGGAGCGGCTTGTGCCGCGGCCGTCGGGGCCGCCGCCGCTTTTTTGTAAACGAATTTTGCGGGGGTGTCCGTCAGCAGTATCTGCGCCTGCAACACGCCGTGCGTGACGCCCAGCGGGTAATTCCTGCCGCTCATGTCGGAAGAAATGTAGGCGAAGAGCGCCAGCGCGCCGATGGCCAGTCCCGCCTGCCAGGGTTTCCAGGGCTGCGTCAGCGCGCGCTTCAATGACGGCGGTTTCGCGCGTTCGTTCCCGGCGGGCTTTTTCTTCGGCTTGTTCCGCGCCCATGCGATGGCCACGGCGGCCAGCGTGAGCGCCGCAAAGCCAACGGCGAGCGTGGTGAAAGAAAGTCCGGTGAGCGAGGACAGGGTTACCGGTCCGCCGTCCGCAGCCGCGATCTTTTTCGAGGTCATGCTTTCAAACCAGCCATGCAAGGGTCCGTATTCAACCAGCCCGATTCCAAACGGCATGGCTGCCAGCGCGGCGATGGAATTCACATTGCCCGTGGCCGATTTGTACAGGCAGCCGCTCACACAGCCGCCGGCAAGCACGGAACCCACTCCGAATATCACGCCGCCCACGATGTAGTTCAGCCAGATCATCGGCTTGGGAGCAAGCTGCACCAGCCCCATTCTGTCGCCAACGGCGAATGCGAGCATGGAGACCACGATGGCGGCCCACAGCCCGAAAATCTTCCGCCCATCCTTCATGATGATGACTTCACTGAATGCGGACGCGCCGCACAGGTCTCCCTTTTGCAGAAAAAATCCGAAAAGAAACCCGGCCGGAAGCGCGGTCAGAACCCAGAGCTTTGTTGCGACAGCCGCCACAGCCGTGGCGGCTATAATGATGATTCCAATCAAAGAAAGACCAATCCAGTTCCCTGATGCTTTGGAACGCGCCATGAGAAAACTCCCTGAAAATTCATCCGATGAGCTTTTTGATGTCGCCCGGGCCGAGCAGTTTGCCCGTGGATTTCACCTGCCCGTCCACGCACAGCGCCGGGGTCATCATCACGCCGCGCGCGGTAATCTGCTTGATGTCCTCGACTTTTTCAATCTCGATGTCGTCGCGGCCCAGTTCCCTTGCCGCGGCCTTCGCGTTCTCGTACAGCTTCTTGCATTTGGCGCAGCCCGTGCCAAGAATCTCGATCTTCATTGTCCGTGCCTCCAGTTGATTGCTTCAAACGATGATTGCATTGAACAAATAACCCACAGCCAGGATGCCCAGCCCGACCACGGCCGCGAACACGGCGATCAGCCTGGGCTTGAGCACCTTTCGAAGAATCACGAATTCAGGAAGCGAGAGCGTTATGACCGCCATCATGAACGCCAGCACCGTGCCCAGAGCCGCTCCTTTTTCGAGCAAAGCCTGGACTACGGGTATAATCCCCGCCGCATTGGAGTACATGGGAATGCCGAACAAAACGGCGGCGGGAACCGACCACCATGCGTCTTTGCCCATGATGGACGCCATGAAGTTTTCGGGCACATAGCCGTGTATGCCCGCTCCCACTGCGATGCCCGCAAGAACGAATGGCCAGACTTTGCCCACAATCTCGCGCACCGCATTCAGTCCGTAGCTCACCCGGTCCGGCCATGTGAGTTGCGCATCCTCGCCCGATTCGCCGATCTGCGTCTCGAAAACCCAATCCTCTATTCCCTTTTCCATGCGCAGCCGGCCGATGGTCCATCCCGCAAACATAGCGATGAACAATCCGGTGCCAAGATACAGGGCCGCCACTTTCCAGCCAAACAGACCGTAGAGCAGCACCAGCGCCACCTCATTCACCATGGGCGCGGAAATCAGGAACGAAAAAGTCACCCCCAGCGGAATGCCGGTTGTCACAAACCCGATGAAAAGAGGAACCGCCGAGCAGGAACAAAACGGCGTCACGATACCGAGCAACGCCGCAAGCACATTACCGAACGACTCGTGCCGGCCCTCGAGAATCCTTCGCGTGCGTTCGGGCGTAAAGAAGGATCGGATGATTCCAACGCCGAATACAACCAGGGTCAACAGCATCAACACCTTGGGCGTGTCATACAAAAAGAACTCCACGGACGACCCCAGCCTGGTTCCTTCCTTCAAATGCAACGCGCCGTATGTGATCCATTTTGATATGGTCTCCAGCTCGCGATACAAAAGCCACCACAAAAAGAGCGCCGGGGCGATGAGCGCGAGCCTCGTGAACGAAGCGCGCTTGTGCCCGCCCCCAGATACCGGCGCGTCACTGGTTTTGCATGAACATGCGCAACCCGTTTCTTTGTCTGTTTTTGAGTCCACCCTGTGCACCTTTTCTGTACCCGTGATCTTCCCGCGGGCGTCTTTGTGTGAAAAGCGATTATCCAACCGACTCCATCTGCTTTACAGCCGCCGTTTTAATCACCGCCTCCACGCAGCCGAAGAAATTCAGCACGCACGGAACGCACAGCGAATAGTACACCTGGGTCCCGCGCTTTTCATCGGACACGATGCCCGCGGCCTTGAGCACGGAAAGGTGCCGGGACACCGTGGACATGTCCGCGTTGATTTTTTCCGTAAGCTCGCACACGCACCGCTCGCCCTCATTGAGCAGATCCACGATATAGAGCCGGGAGGGATGCGCCAGCGCCTTGATGATTCTGGCCCTGGCCTCGTATTTCGCCCTGGTTTTCTGGTCCATGCCCGCCACCTTCCTCTTTGTTTCCTATTTGGCATAATAACCAAGTTGTGGCGGGTTTCAAGTGCGTTGGCCAACCAGCGCCACATACACGGAATGTGGTATACTTGAAAACATGGCGAGCAACGCCGCAATCAAAGAACGATGTGGAGATGGTTTTCGCCCCGGCTGCGGCTGCGTTCCAACCGCGAACCCAGGCTGTGCCGCATGGGACCATAGCGCGGCCACATATTTCAGATCCGGGATTGTGTAACCGGAGCTGCGATAAGGGACCATTGCTCGAAAGCAGGAGGAATGAGACCCAAAGGGGAAAGAGAAGTATAGAGTAGTCTTGTTCCCATAATCACCCAGTTCAGGATTTGATATGGGGAATGTCGGATAATTGGTGTAAAATATGCAGATAGTTGAATATATAAGACAATTTACATTACACCTGATTATAACCTGTATAGTTTCAGGAGCGCAATGTTACAACAATTGCCAAGCTTATAAGACCATAACCGAAAAGGATTCTGTTTTCGAGCCAATCTACTCTAAGAGCTATTCTTTCGAAGGCGATTCATTGAATTTGGAGAAATCCGCAATTGTTCTAAGTAACGGAGACAATCGATTTGATTATGAAACATGCCATCCGATTGTAACGCTGCTTTATCACGGGAGAGATGCTATCGTTTGTATTGCAATATGGGCTGGACATCCAGGAGATTTATGGATCGTTATTAATGATGATGGCGAATGGTCAATTCCTTATTTTACTGGGAAAAGAATTAATGATTTTCTTGATGAAAGATATAAAGATTTGGCTGTTCCACTCATATTCTTTAAATTACAGACAACTCCGGAAGAAGTCATTGTAAAAGACGACCTTCTTTCCTTGAAACTCGAATTCCAATCAGAAGAAGGGTTTATATCAAATTCAGTTGATATCGATTTGAAGGATATTCAAAAGGATACTGACGCAGACGGAGCAACAGATTTATTTGAGGATCGAATCGGAACATCAGTGAATAGCAACGATACAGATGGTGATGGCATAGATGATTTACACGACACAAACCCTCAGGCTTCATTCAAAGAGTACAGTGAAAACTGTGCCATTTATAATTTGATTGCAGAGAATTACCAAACTTCAGATGCGATTATTATTTCGGAATTCCCACAAAATGAACATTGCACACTGGTAGGTATTAACAGGCCTGTAGTAAATCTTCATATTGACATCTGCATAAGTAATGCAATAAACTTGAGTAACGAGCTTGGAGGTTACTCAAGATGCGGCCCAATGGAACAGCCAAAGCACTGGAACAAAGA
>JAGUYV010000069.1 GCA_020061125.1 bacterium
CGGACGGAACCGATTCCCGGCTCGTGGAATGCGCGCTGCTGCAGCAGGGCCGGGTGTTGAGCCGCAACATCTACGATTTGGGCCTGCACGACGCCAGGGAAACGCCCGCCGCACACAAGTTCGCGCACCAGCTCATACAGAAAGTGCTCTGGTCGTAACGCACGGCAAAGACGCCGCGCCTGCCTGTGACATTGAAAAGGAAAGGACCGCCCGCGAGCCGGGCGGCGCACGCACATGAAGGGACTCATTCTTAGCGGGGGCCGGGGCACGCGCCTGCGGCCCATCACCTACACCCGCGCCAAGCAGCTTATCCCCGTTGGCAACAAGCCCATTCTGTTCTACGGCATCGAAGCCATCGTCAAAGCCGGCATCAAGGACATCGGCATCATTGTGGGCGACACCCGGGACGAGGTCATGGCCGCCGCGGGCGACGGCAAACAGTTCGGATGCAAAATCACCTACATCCACCAGCCCGAACCCCTGGGCCTGGCCCACGCCGTGCTCACCGCCGGGAAATTTCTGGGCAAAAGCCGCTTCGTCATGTATCTGGGCGACAATGTGATCCAGAACGGCATCACCGACCTGGTCAGGGACTTCGAGACCAAAAAGCCCAACGCGCAGATTCTGCTCGCGCATGTGCCGGAACCGTCCCAGTTCGGCGTGGCCGAACTCAAGGGGGGCAAGGTGGCGCGCCTCGAGGAAAAGCCCAAAAAACCGCGCTCGGACCTGGCGCTGGTGGGCGTGTACATGTTCGACCACAACATCCTCACGGCCGCAAAATCCATCAAGCCGTCGGGACGCGGCGAGCTGGAAATCACTGACGCGATATCGTGGCTGATCAACAACGGACTGCGCGTGGATCCCTACATCATTCAGGGCTGGTGGAAGGATACGGGCAAAATCGAGGATCTCCTCTGGGCCAACCGCATCCTGCTCGACGAGCTTGAGTACAGCGTCAAGGGGCGGGTGGACGGCAAGTCCCTGGTGGAAGGCAAAGTTGTGGTGGAGAAGGGTGCGGTGATCAAGAACAGCACGGTGCGCGGCCCGGCCGCCATCGGCGCGGGCGCGGTGATCGAGGATTCCTATGTCGGCCCGTTCACATCAGTAGGCCGCGGCGCGCAGGTGCGCCGCTGCGAGCTTGAACATTCCATCCTCTTGGACGAATGCGAGGTGTGCGATGTCGGTGCGCGCATCATAGACAGCCTGATCGGGCGCAAGGCCCGCGTGGCGCGCGGGGATCTCAAGCCGCGCGCTTACCGCTTCATGCTCGGGGACCAGAGCGAAGTGGGCATCCTGTAACGAGCGACCCATCACGAACCGGAGGCCGCCAATGGCGCAAGGCAGAGACACGCTCAAAGAGATCGCGGAGCAATTCGACACCTGGCAGGGCCTGCTCGACGACATGGACCTGCTGGAAAAAGATGTGCAGACCAACTTCGCGGTGCGCGAGTACGACGATGTGCTGTTCACCGGCGCGGGATCGTCGTTCCACCTGGCTACGGCCGCGGCCGCGGTGTTCCGCCGCATCACCGGCGAAATGGCCCATGCGTGCGCGGCCTCGGACCTGCTTTTCTTCCATGAATACATGCTCAAGAGCGAGCGCAAATATCTGGTGGTGGCGTTCTCGCGCTCGGGCCGCACCACGGAAACCCTCGAGGCTCTGGCCATGCTGCGCCAGCGCTACCGCGTGGCCGTGGTGGGCGTGACCTGCGACCCGGTCTCGCCTCTGGCCGCATCGTCGGACCTGCCCCTGCCGGTCAAGAACTGCATCGAACAAAGCCTCATCATGACCAAGTCCTTCACCTCCATGCTGCTGCTTTCCCTCATGTTCGCCGCGGCCTACGGCGACAAGTTCACTTACATGAACTACCTCGATCATCTGCCCGAGGAAGGCCGCATGGCGTTCGAGATGAACCGGCGCGTGGTGGATGAATTTCTCAAGGAGCGGGACCCGGAGCGGGCCACCTATCTGGGCGGGGGGCCGTTTCTTGGCCTGGCGCGCGAGGGCGCGCTCAAGCTCGATGAAATGGCGCTCACGCGCAGCCAGGCCATGGCGCCGCTCGAGATGCGCCACGGACCCCGCGCCGGCGTGCGCCCCGGCGACATCATGGTCTTGCTCTTGAGCAACGCCATGCGCGGGCATGAACTCCAGTTGCTGTTCGATCTCAAAGAGCAGGGCGCGTCCGTGTTCATCCTCGCGGACCGCCGGGACAGGGATTTCGAGGGCCTGGCCGATGCCGCGGTCCTCACGGGCCGGGGCTTGAGCGACGATTTCCGCGGCGTTCTCTACATGCCTTTCCTGCAGTACCTGGGCTGCCGCGCCGCGCTCAACCGCGGACTCGAACCCGACGCCCCCGCCAACCTCACCCGGGTCGTCACATTGTGACAGAACGCGTTTCCGTATTCACTTCCGGCCAGAGCGATGAAGACAAAATCGGGCGCTTCATCGGCGGCAGTTCCGTGTCCGTGGTGTCCTCGGTCATCGCGGGCCTGTTCGCCCTGGGCTGGGCCGCGCTCATGACACGCGCGCTGGGCAAGGAAGACTACGCCATCGTCGGCCCCTACATGCAGGTGTTCTGGATCATTTCCACGGTGGTGTCCATGGGCATTCCGCACACGCTCATCACATTCATTTCGCACAATGCGGAAACGGATTTCGAGGGGGCGCGCGACATCGCCCGGCAGGGCACGCGCCTGCTGCTGGTTTTCGCGCTGGCGTTCTGCGTTCTCGCGGCCGCAGCCGCGGCCGCTCTGCACGCCTCGGGCGCGCGCGATCTGCTCGTGTGGCTCTGCCTGCTCATGATTCTGTGCATCTTCAGCCGCCAGATGTTTTTCTCGAACTATGCGGCCCTGGCGGGCTTGCAGCGCATGGACCTGCTCTCCCTGTCCAACATCATGTTTTCCATTTCGCTGCCGTTTCTGTCGTTGGGTTACATCGCGCTGGCGCGCCGGTGCGCGCCCGGAGACGATCGTTTCGAGGTGCTGGCCGGAACCGGGGGCATCGGCACCGCGGCTCTGATATCCTGGCTCATTTCCCTGCTGATCGTGAGCAAAACCAGGATGCCCGCGCGCGTTCTCCTCACGCACTCCGGGCCGCTCACGCGCTGGAAGCAAATCCTCACTTTCGGCTGGACGGCCAATGTGGCGCTGATTGGCAATACCGTGGTGAGCATGCTGCCCCCGATCCTCGTGTCCTATGTCATGGCCCAGGCCCTGGGGTGGTACGGGCCGGACCGCGCCGCGAACAGAGCGCAGGCCGGGGTGTTCAGCTGCGCCTTCACCTACGCCATGGCCCCCATGCTGGTCATGGGCCTCACCTTCGCGCTCATCCCGGCCATGTCCGAAGCCGAGTCGTGCGGAAACCGCAGGTTGCTGAACCGGTATTTCAATACCTCCGTGAAATACTGCTTTTCGCTGTGCGCCTTGATCACCGCGATTTACGCCGCGGTCATTGGCGAATTCGTGCATTTTTTCACCGGGGGCGAATACGCCGTGGAATCCGTGCATGCGCTCACGCTCGTCATGGAGATGGGCATCGCGGCGTCGGCCCTGTTCTTCCTGTTTTTGAGCATGCTCATCGGGCTGAAGCGGCCTGCAGCCGCGGCGTGGACCGTGGTGGGCGTGATCCTGATCGAAATGAGCGCCATGGCGCTCACGGCCCGTTTCACGGGCAGCCTGATAGCCACGGCCGCGGCCGTGGCCGGGTCGTTGGCCGCGGGCGCGGCCATACTCCTTTACTATCTCACAGCGCGAGTGCGCCTGGTTCTGCGATGGGGGCTGTTCGTTCCCCCGGTGATTTCCGCGCTCGCGGCCTGGGGCGCATGCATGGCGGTCAGGCCCCAGGGCCTTACCGGGTTCCTTTCGGCGTGCGCGCTCGGCGTGCCCGTGTTTTTCATAACCGACGGGCTTCTGGGCGGATTCGAGCCTTCGGACCTGGCCACGGTGCGCGGCACGCTCCAATCGCTCCGTATGGGGTTCCTCGCCGGACCCGTGAACGCCGCGGAGTGCGTTTTCAAATTGAGTCCCTTTTATCCACGGGAGGAAAATGAATCATGATGGATTACACGGACCTGTCGAAAAAACTGTCCATGTCCACGGACAGCAAAATCGTGATGATCGTAATGGACGGGCTGGGCGGGTGCGAGCGGGAGCAGGGCGGGAAGACCGAGCTTGAAGCCGCGCGCACGCCGCATCTGGACGCTCTGGCCGC
>JAGUYV010000343.1 GCA_020061125.1 bacterium
ATCGCACAGCAGCGCGACGATTGCGTGGTGGACGGCATGCCCGCCGCGCTCATCGAATCCGGCAACGCGGACCGCGTGGCGCCTCTGGCGCGCATGGCCCGCGAAATCCTCGATCTGGTGTGACCCCCATGCCCGATCCCACGGACCTCGAATTCGCCTGGTTCAAGAAAAAGATTCTGGAACTCACGGGCGTAAACCTCGACAGCTACCGTCCCCAGCAGATGCAGCGCATCCTCGAAAAGGCAATGCACCGTTCCGGCTGCCGCAACTACGCGGCCCTCATCCGCCACATCAGCCAGAGTCCGGCCCGCATCCAGGATTTCCGCGACGCCATCACCATCAATGTCTCATCACTGTTCAGAGACAAAAAGCGCTGGGACGAACTTAATGTCCACCTGGCGCGCATGGCGCGCGCCCGCGCCAGAGACCGGGCCATGCCGCCGCGACGCCGCACCCTGCGCGCCTGGAGCGCGGGCTGCTCCATCGGCGCTGAACCGTACACCCTGGCCATGCTCCTGTGCGAGCTGCGCGCGGCTGCGGAACCGGATCCCTTGCCCTTCAAAATTCTGGCCACGGATCTGGACCGGTCCATGATTCAGCGCGCGCGCGAGGGCGTGTACACCGGTCGCGAAACCCGCGAGGTCCCCCCGTCATTGCTGAACCGCTACTTCGTTGCCGCGCCCCAGCCCGCATCGCCCTGGGCGCGCAACATTTCCGGCGAGCGCTATTTCGAGGCCGTGCCCGCGCTGCGCGAACATGTGGAGTTCCGCCTGCATAATCTCCTTGAAGATCCCTTTGACCACGGGTTCGACCTCATCGTGTGCCGCAATGTGATCATCTATTTCACGAATGACGCCAAAGAGCGCCTGTTTCTGCGCTTCCGGGAGTCGCTCAACCCCGGCGGCCTTTTGTTCATCGGCGGCACCGAGGTGATTTTCCGGCACGAGCGCTACGGCATCGAACCCGTGGGCGCGGGAATTTACGCGCGCACTTCGGACGCGCCTCATGCGTAACCTTGGTCCGCGTCATGGATCTCCTGCGGCTTTGTATTAATATTGTTAAAGCGGGCATGCGCCCACAGTTGCAATTCCTTTTATGGAGGCGGATTCCATGAAAGCGTCCGATCTTTTTGTGAAATGCCTCGAAGCCGAGGGCGTGGACACCATTTTCGGCGTGCCCGGCGAAGAGAACGCGGACCTCATGATCTCGCTCGCCGATTCCGGCATCGAGTTCATTATCTGCCGCCACGAGCAGGCCGCGGCGTTCATGGCCGACATGTACGGCCGCCTCACGGGCCGCCCCGGCGTGTGCCTCTCCACCCTCGGCCCGGGCGCAACCAACCTGGTCACAGGCGTGGCCAGCGCAACCCTGGACTATTCGCCCCTGGTCGCCATCGTGGGCCAGGCCGGCACCCAGCGCCTGCACAAGGAGTCCCACCAGAATATGGACTCCATCAGCATGTTCCACCCGGTGAGCAAATGGGCCGCCACAGTGCGCGATCCGGGGAACATCCCCGAAATGGTGCGCAAGGCATTCCGCACCGCCCTCGCGGACAAGCCCGGCGCAGCGGTCATCGAGCTGCCCGAGGACATCGCCAAGCAGGACACGCCGGCCATGCCCATGCCCGGACCGCGCATGAAACAGACCTACGGCGTGGATGTAAACGCGGTGGACCGCGCCGTGGATCTGATCCGCGCGGCCGAAGCGCCGCTGGTGCTCATCGGCAACGGAGTGGTGCGTGAGCGCATGAAGGCCACGCGGCAGATTGAAGCGTTCCTCGAAAAAACCGGCGCGTATGCGGCCAATACCTTCATGGGAAAAGGCGGGGTGTCCGCGCGCAACCCGCGCTGCCTGTTCTGCGTGGGCCTGGGCGTGCGCGACGCGGTCATCGAGGCATTCGAGCGCGCCGATCTTGTCATCTGCGCCGGTTACGACATGATCGAATGGCACCCGGACCGCTGGAACGCAGGGCGGCCGAAAAAGATCATCCACATTGACCGCACCCGCGCCGAGGCCGACGCCAGTTATCTGGTGGACGCGGAAATGGTGGGCGGCATCGCAGAGAACTTCGAGGCCCTCAACCGCGCTCTCGCGGATTGCGCGCCCAGAGACCTGCCCGAATTCGCGCAATTGCGGAACCGCATCCTCGAAATCCTGGGCGAGCACGACGCCGACGCGTCGTGGCCCATGAAGCCGCAGCGCATCCTGCACGATTTGCGCAGCGCCATGCGCGACGAGGATATCCTGGTCAGCGATGTGGGCGCGCATAAGATGTGGGTGGCGCGCCAGTTCCGCGCCTTCAGGCCCGGCGCGTGTTTCATCTCCAACGGATTCTGCTCCATGGGCTTTGCGCTGCCCGCGGCCATGGTGGCTAAAAAGCTGTTCCCGGACAAAAATGTCGTGGCCCTGGCAGGCGACGGCGGGTTCCTTATGAATGTTCAGGATTTAATCACCGCGGTCAAGTATAAAATCCCGCTCACCGTGCTCATCTGGAACGACAACGGCTACGGGCTGATCGGATGGAAGCAGGCGGCCGCGTACTGCCGCACCTCGCATGTGGACCTGCTGAACCCGGACTTCGTGCAACTGGCGCGCGCGTTCGGCTGCAACGGAGTGGAAATCACGGCCCCGGACCAGTTGATCCCGGCGCTACAGGCCGCGTTTGCGGACGCCTCACGCCCAACAGTCATCACCATGCCCGTGGACTACGGCGAAAACCTCAAACTCACGGCGCGGTTCGGCCAGCTCCAGTGCTTCCTCCCGCACGGGCAGCCCTGCGATTGACGCGCACCGCCGGCTTTGCTTTTCGCATCAAAAGGGGGGGCAGGGGCATTCCGGATATGCTGTTATTCGCGTTTGCAGGCTTCGGTGTCGCGTCAACAAACCTCGTCAGTCACAGACCACGGCCGCTATCAATCTCATCAATACCGCCATCGGCACGATCAACGCGCTGCGCGCAACCCTGGCCTCGCAGCAGGCCACGATCGCGGGCCTGTTAAAACGCCAACAAGCTTGCACCCCCAGAGGAAGCTTCACAATCAGGAGCTTCCTTTGATTATTGTGGGTTGAAGCCGGTCAGGATGCACAGCAACGGTGTTCATAAATTAGAGTATCAGCCAGTATGCGCCTATATGTAAATATTGTTCTTGCTGGGCCGAGGCATTGCGTATTTGGCCTCTGGAGTTGTTTTGCCTGTTGAAATGATACGATGTTCGCTGTGCGCCCTGTATTCGTGTCTGTAGCCATATGAGGCATGCCTTTTTTGGTCGAAACACTTCCGGAAAACTCGAAAACGCCGTCCCGGGCGTCACATCTCCCGGCTGCGGCATACGCACTTGTTCATAATCCCGATGGAACTTTGACCCAGTAAGACAAAAATACATGTATAGATTATGACCAGAAAACGGTTCCGTCGTTTATGTAGTCCAGTGTTATCATGCCAATTCTATGGAATATTCTGGCCATTAAATGCGTTGAACTTTTCAGTTATTTTAGAAATACTTCGATATATCTCTCAATATAATCAAATCATTTGAGGGAAATCTCGGCATTATATCAAAAGTCTACGCATTGGGATTGGTAGATTGCACCACCATCTATTTAGATATTACATCCAAATAATATGATATTTGCAATCAGGGATACAATTTCCAATGGCACATTTATAAAATATTAATAGCAATTAGGATCAATGTCAGATGAGTTCTATTGAAAACATAAAGGTTAAATACGATTGAATACAAAAAGTGAAATCGAACAGACACTTTTCTTATCACTATAATAAGAAGATTAGTAAGGAATAATTGCATCGCTAAAATCGCGTTTGTTGATCAATAAAAGCGATTGAAAATACGCATCGCAGGCAATACAATCATGGATTTATGCCGGTTAGCAAATCGCATAGCACGGATAGCAAGATATGTTCGGTTTGCTATTTGCGCTTGCTCTGTAGAAGATAGCAGGGTATAAGCTATTAAAACATGTATATCAGCGCTCCCTATTAGATTATTTTCAGCAGGATCTGCTCTCAATCATTTTATGAGCTCTAAATATTTTGACTAAGGTTATTAAATCGCAGAAAAATTATTAGGGAATGAATATTCAATGGCCCTTATCATTCATTTCATATGCGACCTGGTTGGAATAATTGTGAATAAGTAATCATTTAAGGAGATTAGATGATTAATTAAACAGGTGATAATCACAGCAATGGGAATGATTTTAAGATGTCATGTTAGTTGATATGCTGCACTTCAGATGTTTATTTAGATCAAAATGATTGCAGAAACGAAATTAAGATAAATATCTGATTGCACCATTAAATTCATTGAGAAGCAAATAACAGAAATTTCTTAAGTGTCTCATTATCTGAAATAAATGGGCTGCTAATTATGGCATATACCGGAAGATAGAGAATTGGAATGAATCAGAATTTGCCCTGAAGTTTCAAGTAGGTTCCACGATGGGAGAAGCTGTTTGATGTGAATTCATCGTCCGAATGTGACGACATATTGTAACCGATACCGATTCTTATTTTATCATCGAATGTGAAGCCGGTTTCTATCGCAACACCGTCGCGGCGGTTGAGGTGGGTGGGCTGACGCTGGGAGCGGTATTCCGCGCGCAGGTCCCACGATTTGCCGGGTTTCCAGGTGAAGCCGGTGATGCGCAGAGTGGTTCGGCTGCGGGCGTCCGGCACGGGGTTCATGCCGCGCTCTCGGATGGTTTTCGATGCCAGTTTCTGGTGCAGGGTGAGGCTTGGGAGCAGTTCGTAAAGCCCCTCTATGGAAGCCACAACAGATATGGTGTCGGGGTTGAAGGCGTCGTTCAGGGTGGCGGAGCGCATTTCGCGGATGCGGCCAATGCGGGAAATCAGATTCAGCCGGTCGTTGTGATCGGGCCTCCAGGCCATGCCGAACAGGACTTTGACGAATTTGGAATCCGTGCGCGACGCGGCCTGATCGTCTCCTGTCTGATAGGAATATTCCGCGAAAGTGTGAAGGTCGGCCCAGAAAGTGCCTTTGGCCAGGAAATGGTAGCCGTGGAATACTTTTTGGATGGCGCCGCGCTGGGTGCGGTATTCCGCGGCTGCGGACAGGCGCGTGTCCGAGCTGTCGGGCGCATAGCTTGCGCGCATGGAAGCGCTGTTGGTGAAGTAACCGCCCTGTAGGGACGAGCGGTCCTCGCTGCGCTCCAGGCCCAGAGTGAACTCGAACCCGCCATCCGCGTCGTAGGAGTGGTTCACGCCGATGGAGCGGCGGGCGATGTGCTCGGAGTCGCGTGACACGGATTCGTGCTCCACATACGCGGTGGTGTTTTCGCTCACCGGACCGGACAGCCCGGCCGCGGTTCCGGTGCGGGTTCCATGCGTTTCCGGGTCGTAGCCTGTCGTGACATCGAAATACGCGCGGCCGCCGTTTTTGCCGGTTTTTTCGAAACCGAGGCGCGCGCCGGTTCCGAGCGTGCCCGCGCTGAATCCTGCTTTGAAGACAAAGTCCCCGCGCATGGCATAGGCCAGTTCCACGGCGGTGCGATGGTCGTCGCGTTCGGATGTCGTGACCTGCTGGCGCAGGGCGATGGAGATGCGCTCGGTCAGGCGGCGCTCGTAGCGCGCGGCCAGCGTGGAGGTTACGCCCGGCTGCAAACCCGTGGAAACATCGGGCGCGTCGTGGTCGCGGCGCAGGAATTCGAGTTCGAGGCGGCCGTTTTTAAGGGGTTTGCTGGCGCCGGCGCGGAACACCGAAGCGTGGCTGCCGCCCGCGAAGTAGCGCGCGGCCGCGCTCGCCCCGCCCAGCGCCGAGGACCGGGTGTAGTCGAGTTTGTAGTCCGTGGCGCCGAGGGTGAAGCGCAGATCGGAGATCCAGCGCCGGATGCCGCGCTCGTTGAACGCGCCGCTGAAGTCCGGATCCACGGAGTAATATGTATTGTTCCAGACCAGTTCGTGGCTTCCCGCGGCCGAGGCGTCAACCTTGACGGCGTCACCGAATTGCCCGCCGATGGCGCCCAGAGTGGAGAAGCTGCGGCCTCCGTCCAGACTGGCCATCCAGGGAATGCCCTCGGACACGGACGAAGCCCACTCGGCCTTGAAAGCGCGGCCCGCGCGCAGGTCGAACCCGCGCAGCGAGCGGTCGCGGCCGTCGGTGTTTTCCTGCAGATAGGTTGCTCCCAGACCCAGGCCGGGAATCGCGCTTGTGAAGTGCTGCCAGCGCGCGCCCAGGGTTCCGGTTTCGCTCTGCTGCGCGTCGTAGGTGTATTCCACGGTGATCCACACCGGGTCGCCGCCCATGATGCCGGGGTTGTTGAGGGCGTGGCCGTCCGCGAACCGCGCCACGGGGTTCATCAGGCGCAGCGCGCCCGAGATGTTGTCCATTTCATAGTCGGTGTCCCTGGTGAGCGCGCGGCGCGCCAGCACGCGGTCCTCTGCGAGGGCGTCGCGGATCTCCACGGTCACGAATTCGCTGCCCGGCACGATGCGGCTGTGCGCCAGGTAGTAGTGGCTGCCGCCCGTGGAGCGGAACTGGGTGCGCGCGTGCAACTGCTTGTGCTTTGAAGTGAAGACCAGCGCGCGGTCTCCGGCGGGAGGCGCGTTTTCATCGCCAGCGCGCATTTTGTTGTATTCATATTTCACGCCGGACAGCGCGCGGCGCACACCCGCGAGATCCGTGTCCGCGAAATGCGCGGCGTAGTTCCCGATCAGCAACTGGCTCGACGGGGTGCGCGCGTCCAGGAAGAACTTGCCCTGGGTCTGCGTGAGATGCTGCACCGTGCTGCCGTCCCCGTAGGTGGGGTAGAACAGGTCCGTGTCGCGGTCCGGGAACATGTCGTAGGTGCGGTCTTTGGCCGAATCGTAGGCCGAAGTGAGGAGCAGGTTCGGGCGCGGGCTGCCGGAGTAGAACCAGGCCACTCGGCCGCGCGCGGCGTGGCCCGCGGGGAATTCGTCAATGTAGGGCCGCGGCCCGGCGCCGTCCTTGCCCTCGCCCATGGTCGCGTCGAACATGGCCAGGAAGATGGGCCTGTCTTTGCTCCGGGACGGGGCTCCGGGTTCCCCAGCGTTCAGGCGCACGCCGAAGTTGGCCCGGTCCATGCCGCCCGGGGTGAGGGTGACGAAAAGGGACTCTGGCGTGGTGAGCGCTGCGCTGGCGGGCAGGGTGCGGGATACGATTTTCACCACGCGCGCGCCGCCCAGAGCCGGGCCGGGCGCCGCGCCGGGCACCGAGTATTTGCCCTCGGAGTCCGTGGTCACGAAAGTCCCGTCGTCCATGATCACGGCCGCGCCGGGCAGGCCGGGTTCGCCGTTGTCGTGGCGGCCGTTGCCGTTGCGGTCCTCGAACACTTTGCCGATGAGCGTGGCGCGGTCGAAGATGGGGTCCTGGACCACGCGCACGGTGGCGCGGTCCGTGTTGGACAGGATGAACCCGTTGATCATGGCCACGGCCTGGTTGGTGAGCAGGTATCCGGGCCGGGCCGCTGTGTTGACTACCGCGCGGTAGTAAATGGTCACGGAATCGCCGGCGGAGCCTGCGGCCTGGAGCTGGCCTGCGGGGAGCAGAAGCGTGCCTCCCGCGGACTGTTCCACGGCCACGGACGCGCCGTCCGAAGTCACGGCCGAACCCTTGTGGAATGTCAGGCCCGGAGGCAGGATGTCGCGCACCGTGACGGGTGTGGAGGCGTCCGTGGGCGTGGCGCTCAAGTTGCGCACGGTGATGGTGTAGGTCACGAAATCGCCTGTCATGGCCGCATCTTTGTTCGCGGATTTTTCCAGGGACAGGGGAGTGCGCAGACCGCGCGGGGTGAGGGGCACGCGCATGCCGATGGGCTGGTTCGCCAGATCCACGCGGAACACCTGCCCGGTGTACGGCTCCTGGATGCCGGCCCAGGACGCGGAGCTTCGGCCCACGGGTTCATAGAGCGCGGCCAACCCCGGAGTGGTGTCAAAGGACACTGTGATGTAATAGAACCCGGCGTTGAGGTCGCTGCCCGCGCTGCTGCCTATAAATTCGAAGCCGCCGGACACGCCCGAGGCGCCGCTCAACTGCGGATTGGTCTGCGTGCTTCCGGGGTTGTGCGTGTAATTGGCGAACGGGCCGGCCACGGCCGCGCCGGATTCATGGAACAGGGTCACATCCGCGCCCGCGATGCGCGCTCCGGTGAGCGCGTCGTACACGAAGCCCGCGGGGTCGAGCACGATAATGAAGGTGCGCACGCCGCGCGCGTCGGGAGAGAGGTTTTCGATGTCGGACAGGGCGAACGCCTCGCTGGCCGAATACGGGAATCCCTGATACGGCTCCTTGATGACGATGCGGTAATCCGCGCCGGTCTTCATGTGGCCGATGAATTCGGTGGGAATGTTGCCCGCGGCGGTGGTGGTGTAGTTGAGGGCCTTGCCCGTGAGCTTGCCGTCCGCGCCGTATTCGAGGATGGCGATGGGGTGCGAGGGCAGGGGTTGGGCCGCGTATGCGCCCGAGGCCGTGAGCACATTCACGCTGATGCGCAGCTCGTCGTTGGTGATCAGGGTCTGTTTGGTGATGGTCACATTGAGCGCGCCGCTGGACTGGATGGCGTCTATGTAACTTGTGGTGACCACATCATTGTAGAGCACGCAGAGGGTTCCGGAGTTGATGCCGTCCGAGGCGCTGCATTCTGCGGTGTCCAGGCGGCCGCGGAAGATGCCGGTGCCGGGCGCGGTTTCCACCAGTGTGCGCACCTCGCTGTCACCGTTGCGCGGGTTGGTGACCACAACGGTCACGGTGTCGCTCGTGGCCGCATCCAGGTAGGTCTCGAAGTCGTCCACATCGAGGATGATGGCGAAGCCGAACACCGTGCGTTCGCTCACGGTCAGAACCGCGGTGTTGCCCACATTGGCCACCACGAAGGTCACGGAGGTGTTTACCGTGTGGCCTGCGCCGTCGTCCGCAGTGACGGTGAGGGTGTTGCTTCCCTGATTGAAAGTCACGGGCGGGAAGGTGTAATTGCCTCCGGCGTCTGCAATGACTGTGATGGTCTGGCCCGTCTGGGGGTCCGTGATGGTCACGGTCGCTCCAGGGGTTGTTGTGCCGGACACGGTCTGTTCGGGATTCTGGACCACGCCGCCCTCGGGCGGGGTCACGATGGTCAGAGGCACGAACGGGTCGTAGTACAGCGTGTGCTGGTGCGAGGTGGAATTGCCCACCGGGTCTATGGCCACGAAGGTGATGTAATTCACGCCCGGCACCAGGTCAACGCTTGTGAAAGTGAAGTTGCCGCTGGCGTCCGCGACCACGGAAATCTGAAGGTCCGTGGCCGGCTCGAGGATGGTGATGGTGGCGCCGGGGTCGCTCTGGCCGGTAATGTCCAGCGTGACCGTGTTCACCACACTGTTGTTCGGGGGCAGGCTCACGGACAGGCGCACGGTGGCGTCCACGGTAATAGTATCCGCGTCTACGGCCGCGTTGCCGTTCTGGTCCGTGCTCGTGGTGGTGATGAGATAGGTTCCGTCGGAGAAGAAAATGTCGTCGAACAGATAGGTTCCGGCGTTGTCCGCGATGGCGGAAAAGGCCTGGCCGGACTGCGGATGGGTCATGGTGACCGTGCTGTTGGGATTGGTTGAACCGGTGATGTCCACCAGCGACGAGGTGATGAGACCGCTTGTGAGCAGGATGTTGAAATTGCTGGAATCAATGGTGAATGCCACGCTGGCCACGGCCGTATTGCCTGCGGGATCGGTTCCATTGACCGTGACCGTGTGCGGCCCCTGGGTGAAGAGCAGGGTTCCGAAAGAGTAGTTGCCCGCGGCGTCCGCCGTTGTGGTGAGGGGCGCGTTGGAAATCGGGTCCGTGGTCGTGAGCGTGGCCAGGGGGTCGGTGACGCCTGATACGGCATGGCTCGGGCTGCTGTAAGTTGCGCCGTTGGTGATGCTGGTGATGTTCAGAGTGATGTCCGGGTCCACTGTGATGGACGGGCTGGTTGTGGCCAGGTTGCCCGCGGGATCCGTGGAGGTGAACTGGAGCGTGTTCACGCCCGCAATGAATGTAACGGACGGGAAAGAGAACCCGCCCGCGCTGTTGGCCGTGGTGGTGAGGGTTGCGCCCGTTCCGGGTTCCACGAGTGTGACCGTGCTGTCCGGGTCCGTTGTCCCCGTGACCGTGGCGGCAAGCGTGGTGATGGTGCTTCCGGGCAGAGGCGAGGTCATGGTGATGCTGTTTTGCGTGTCCACGATGAGGCTGCCCGCGGCCGCGGCACGGTTGCCCGCCGGGTCCGTGGACTGCACCGCGAACACGGTTGCGCCTTCGGGGAAAGTCACGCCCGTGAATGTGTAGTTTCCTGCGATATCCGCGGTTACGCTCAAAGTCACACCCGAAATTGGATGGACCATGGTGACAGTGCTCATGGGGTCCGTGGTTCCGGTGACATTGTGCGTGGCGGCATTGGACCGGCCGGCCGGCCCGGTGATGGTGACGGCGTTGGTGTCGTCCACGATAGCCGTGGCCGCGGATGCGGTTCCGGTTCCGCCCGATGCGGTGAGCGCATCGCTGTACGAGAAGGAAACGGACTGGCCGTGCCTGACCGTGAACACGCCGTCGCTGTTCGCGCCCGTGCCTGCGCCGTAGGCCGTGCTGATGACAGCGGCGAAGCGGCCTGTGTCCGGCCCGGTTTCGGAAAGGGTCACGGTTTCGGTTTCACCGGTGGACACATTCGTGAGTGTGAGGGTGAGCGTCTGCCTGGTTCCGGGGTGCGTGTTCAGATCCGCGTCCCGGACCACGATGGAGAAGGTCTGGCCGGGGTTGATCTGGGCATCCGCAGAGGCCGTGCCCGTGGCGCCTCCGGTGATGGTCGAGGCTGCGGACACCGTGGCGGTTCCGCCCGGCGCGGTGAGGGCGTCATTGTATGTTACGGAGATGGCTTGGCCGGACTGGGCGTTGAACGAGCCGTCGTTGTTAGCGCCCGCGGCCGCGCCAAACGCGGTGTTCACGCTTGCGGTGAAAATGCCCGTGTTCGGGCCGGTTTCCGTGAAGGTGAGAGCCTCGGATTCTCCGGTGACCGTGTTTACGGCCGTGAGGGACAAGGTTTGAACCGTGGCCCCGGAGGTGTTCAGGTCCGTGTCCGCGAGGGTGAAGGTAATGGTCTGGCCGGGAATGAGCGTGGCGGGAGAAGCGGACAGTGTGCCCGTGCCGCCGCCTGTCACGGCCGTAGCCGCGGTGAGCGTGCCCGAGCCGCCCGCACCCGTGAGCGCGTCGAAATATGTGGCGGTGATGGTGTCCCCGGCCTGGGCGTTAAAGGATCCATTATTATTTGCGCCGGCCGAGCCGCCGAACGCCGTGGGTACGGACGCTGTGAAGACCCCGGTGTTGGCGCCGGTTTCCGTGAGGGTCACGGTTTCGGTTTCACCGGTGCTGCTGGTGAGGGTAATGGCAACGGTGTCCGCTGCCGCGGGGTTTGCGTTCAGGTCGGAATCCACCAGGGTTACGGCGATGGCCTGGCCGGGGAGAATCGAAACCGTGGAAGACAGAACGGCCGTGCCTCCGCCCGAAACGATCGTTGTGGCGGTCACCGTGGCCGTGGTTCCGGATACTGTGAGCGCATCGTTGTAAGTGGTCGTGAGCTGGTCGCCGGACTGGCAGTTCATGCTTCCGCTATTGTTCGCGCCCGCCGCAGCGTTGAAGACTGTGGGTAGCGTGCTCGTGAAGACTCCGGTGTTGGCGCCGGTTTCGGTGTAGGTCAGCAGTTCGGATTCGCCCGTGCGGCTGTTCACGGTCGTGAGGGTTGCGGTCTGGGCCGTGGCCGGGTTGGTGTTCAAATCGTTGTCCGTGAGCGTGAGGGTCACGGCTGCGCCGGGGTTGATGGACGCGGGCAGAGATGTGAGCGTGCCCGAGACTCCGGAAGTGACTGCGGTGTCGGCGGTGACCGTGGCGGGGTTGCCCGCGTTGTTGACCGCATCGTTGTAAGTGGCGCGCACGGTGTCGCCGCCCTGCACGACGAGGTTTCCGTCATTGTTCGGGCCAGCGGTTGAACCAAAAATCGTGGCCAGAACAGCCGTGAAAACGCCGGTGTTGGGGCCGGTTTCCGTGAGCGTGAGGGTTTCTGACTCGCCCGTGGCCTGGTTGATGACGGCGATGGAATGCGTTTGCGCGGCCGCGGCGTTAGTGTTCAGATCCTGGTCCGTGACCGTGACGGTGATGGATTGGCCTGGCGTGATATTGGGCGTGGCCGTGATGATTCCCGTGTTGGCCGGGGCAACATTGGGCGTGGCCACAGCCACGGAAATGGCGGTTGTGTTGTTGGCGATGTTGCTGTGGAAATTGAAGGGGTACATGGTTCCGGTGCCGTCGCCGGGGTCCAGAGGCACCTGGTCGCCGGACACGGTCGCGCCGGTATTGATCGTGATGGCGGCGCCTTCCTGGGCCTTGGTTGGGGTGACCGGGACCAGCACTTCGAGAAATGTGCTGCTGTCCGCGGCGGGCGGAGCGTTCAGAGCGCCGTCCTGAAGCACGCCGATGTTCCAGGTGAGATTGCCCGCGGCGGTGATGGAAGCGCTGCCGAGCGAAGGTGCGGCGGCAATGGTTGAACCGGCGGGGAAAGCGTCCGTGACGAGCACATCGTACATGGGTCCGCCCAGGGCCGTGAGGGTCGGGTTGCTCACGTCAATGCGCACGCGGTACACCGTGGTGTAGCCCACGCGCGGCGGGTCGAACCCGGACTCCAACGATGAAACCTTGTTGATTGCCAGGTCTCCGGCGTTGAAGATGAAGGCCAGGTCCGAGTAATCAATGCTGGTGGCCCAATTCGGAGTGGCGGGGTCCTCGTCCGCGCGCAGCCAGAAGTGCTCGGTATCGCCCGGAGCGAGCAGGGCGGTGTTCAGGGAAAGGCGTTTGGCGCCCCACCAGTTGTTGTTGCCCTCGACCCAGCCCAGGTTCACGGCGCCGGGGTTGCCCGCATTGCTGAAAGCGATTCCCGTGCCCCCGGCGTAGCCGACGCTGTCCCAGTACAGGGTATCGTGCTCGTTGCTCACCGGATAATCAATATCCCAGATCACGGGAAAGAGCTCCGCGGCCAGCAGGGCGATGAACACCTCGTCCGTATCAATGTCTATGGTCCCGTCGCTGGGTTGCGACAGATCGAATGTGTGCGTCCACTGGATGGGGTTGGTCGCGTCCACGCGGTAGGTGTATTTGTTGAACCAGAAGACCGGGTCGTTGCCCAGGTTGTTCATGGAGCCGTTGGTGAGGTTGTTGAAGTCGAGCTGGCGCTGGCCTGTGCGGTCAATATAGATTTCCGCGGCGCGCGCCTGAAGCGGCATGAGTGCAGGAGTGAGAGCGGCGAAGATGAGGACAAAACAGGACAGAAACCGTTGTGCGGCGATGCGCGCCCCGGAGAGCCGCGTTGGCGATCCCGTTTTTCTGTCCATGGCCTGTTACGTCTCTTAGTGAATAGTAATCCTTAGGCGCTTGTTCATTATATACCCAAAAGGGTGCGCATTAAAAGTAAAAATCCAAATTGTTGCATTCAGTTCAAAAGAAAAAGCGGCATTACACAAAGATTATTTTGCGCAGAAGGGTTGCTGTTAAGGGAATCTGCGAGCCTGTAGGCTTACTTCACACACCGGAAGGAGATGTCGTTGCTGGCGCTGTTCGGGAATTTGACGCTGCGGTATGTTGCGCGCAGGTACAGGGTGTTGTGGTGCCAGGAGCCGCCGCGGATGACCTTGTAGGTTCCGGAGGCCGGGCCGGTGGGGTTGGAGTCCGGGCTGGCTGCGTAGTAAGCGCCATCGTACCAGTCGCGGGTCCATTCCAGGGTGTTGCCGGCCATGTCCATAGCGCCGTAGGGGCTTGCGCCCGCCGTGAGGCTGCCTGCGGGCGAGG
>JAGUYV010000044.1 GCA_020061125.1 bacterium
GCCTGCCCGGTGTGCCAGCGCATCGCAAAGGGCATAGATGTGGATGTGCGCATCTTCGAGCCGACGCGCAACGAGTTCCGCCGCGAGCAGGCCGCGATGCTGCGCGAGGAGGCTTTCATTTCCCCCAACGCACTGGCCCGCAAGTTCCTCATCCTTGACGCCGCGCACCGCGTCACGCCCGAGGCCGCCAACCTGCTACTCAAAGTCCTCGAGGAACCCCCGGACACCACGGTCTTCATTTTGCTGACCGACAACCCGCATCTGATGCTCCCCACCATCAAATCGCGGTCCATGCCCATGCCGTTCCGGCCCCTGTCCGAGGAAGACGCCGCCGTGATTCTCAAAGGCCGCGTTCCGGCGGGCGCGCTGGCCATGCTTCACGCCATGACCGGCGGCGACATGGGCCGCATGATCAGCCTGGCAAGCGAGCCGGAAATGGATCGCCTCACGCGCGACATTCAGGCGTTTCTGGACCAGAGCCTGCTGCGGGACAAAAGGACGCTTTCGCCCACGGCCGTGGCCGAGACCCTGCAGGCATTCGCGGCGCGCATAGACCTTGGCGGGCAGGACGACACAACGGCGTCCCGCGCGCGCAAGGGTCTCGTTCATGTGCTCGAAAGCATGAACGCCGTGCTCGGCGTGAAACTGCGCCGCAGGGTTCGCGGCGAGGTGAGCCGCCCTCCCGCCCCGTCCGCCATCGCAGCGATGATGAAAAGCGTTATGGATACTATTAGAATAATAGAAGGCTCGGGCCATCAGGTTCTCGCTCTTGAAGGACTGGCCATGAGCTTCCAGCCGGACCCGGATCCGGCGCCGAAAGGATGAAATCTGCCAATGAGAGTCGGAGCCGTTCGCATCGACTATTTGAATAAGACCTTTATGTATGACGCCACGGAGGTGGAACCCGTGGTCGGGCAGCTCGTGGTCATCGAGACCGAGTTCGGCCTGGACACCGGTATGCTCGTGGAAGAAGTCACGGATGCGCCCGAGGCCGCCGAGTCCGCTGCGGACCTGCCCAAAATCGTGCGCGTGGCCAACGACGAGGACATAGAAAAGATCCAGGAAATGCTCGCCCGCGAAAAAGAAGCCCTGGAAGTGTGCGGCGAGGAAGTGGACAAGGCCGGTCTGAACATGAAGCTGATCAGCGCCCGCTTCTCATTCGACGGCTCCAAGGTCACCTTCTGCTACACGGCCGAGAACCGGGTGGATTTCCGCCAGCTCGTGCGCACCCTAGCGTCGCGGCTGCGCACGCGCATCGAGCTGCGCCAGGTGGGCGTGCGCGACGAAGCCCGCCTGTTCGGCGGCATCGGCCAGTGTGGCCGCCCCCTGTGCTGCGCCACTTTCCTCACCAGCTTTCAGCCCGTTTCCATCCGCATGGCCAAGGAACAGGGACTGCCTCTGAACCCGCTCAAAATTTCCGGCATCTGCGGCCGCCTCTTCTGCTGCCTCAAGTACGAGTACGACATCTACCGCGAAGTCAACGCCAGGCTGCCCGAAGCCGGCAAAACCATCGAGTTCGAGGGCAAGCCCCACAGGGTCATCAATGTGAACACGCTCGACAAATCCGTGACCGCGATCAACCCGGAAAACCAGCGCGTGACCATCCCGTTCGAGATCGAATTCACCGGCCCCTGCGGATTCGGCTGCAACGGCGGCAACTGCCACGACGACGAGGACAACCCGCGCCGCAACAACAGGCGGAACCGCGGCGGCAGAAGCAACCGGCCAAAGGACGCACCCGCGGAACCCGCGGACGACCCCGGTCCCGAGCAGGACTGACGCCACGCCGCAGACCCGCCCCCCCGCATGTCCTTTTCTCATTATTTGAGCCATTGGGACTGTTGTAACAGTCTTATGCTTTCTCAATTTGATGTCATTTTCATGCAATCCAGCGAAAGCACTATTGCATCGTTTTCCGCGAGAAAAATAATGACGCGGAACTGTCAAAAATCATGTGAATTTGGAAAACCCTTTATTTAAGTCCTTTTTCATGATATGACAATATCAGAGCACATTTACATCTATCGTTCAATAAACAGGGGGGACGAATTGTCAGATTATGAAATATTCATTTTTTTAATCATTTCATAACAAAATTAATCATCATTGTTTGTAAATTGATGTTCAAATTAAAATAATTGATTTATTTTTTCGATTGTATTGACAAAATTAATTGGAAGATTATAATCATTGTCAGGAACGGTTGTAGGGACAACCGAAAACTAAACCAGGGAGTGATATGAAGATGGCAATCGAACTCGACAAGATCGGTTACGCGGGAATCGGGCTTCTGGCCAAGATGCAGGACATGATCGAGGACTTCGTCGAAGGCCGCGAAAAGGACGAGGACGAAGCGGAAGTCATCGAGTCCGACGAGAAAAAGGACTGGAAGGAACGCTTCGAGGAACTGGCCGAGATGGGCGAAGAGCGCTACGAGGAATGGCTCGACAAGGGCAAGGAAGAGCGCGAAAAGATCTCGGACCGCATCAAGGAGCGCACCAACAAGGTGTTCAGCGAACTGGGTCTGGTGACCAAAGAAGACCTCGAAGAACTCGAAGCCAAGATCACCAAGCTGCAGCGCGCCATCAAGAAGGCCACGGCCCAGCAGAAAAAGGCCTGAACCGGGCCGCCGTCAACAAGAACTCTTTCATCTTTGTCCATATTCACCGTCGCCTCTTCCCGCAGCGGAGGAGGCTCTTTTTTTGCGTAGGAATTGATGGTCAGCGCGCGGGGCCGTTCTGTGCGCGAGATGCCGGGGGAAGCGTGAATTCCATATTTTTACCGAAGGCGCGAGGATAGGCCAGGCGCACGGCGATGATGGCGCCGCCGGCCGTGGCCGCGGACAGCATGAGCATCACCACGATCTGATAGGGCGCGGCTGCGGCCGGATCCGCGCCTGCAATGATCTGGCCGGTCATCATCCCGGGAATGGACACCAGTCCCACGGCGTTCATGCTGTTGATAATGGGGATCATGCCCGAAGTCACCGCCGTTCTGATGCTCGGCAGGGAGACTTCCCAGGCGCTTGCGCCAAGAGCCAGAAGTGCGTTCACCTCATCCCTGCGCTTGCGCATGTCGTCGAAGAGCCGGTCCAGGGCGATGGCCACAGCGGTCATGGAGTTGCCGAAGATCATGCCCGCCAGCGGCAGCACATACTGGGGTTTGTACCACGGGTCCACATGAATGATGGCGGCTGTGACCACGAACAGCACGGCCACGCCGGACAGGAAAATTGCGGCGAAGGTGTCGCCGAACAACCCCGGCGGCCGGTTTTTGACCCGCGACAGGGCAATCTGCACCGCAAACAGAATCATTACCATGAGCGTGGCGCACACCAGCCACCAGGCGTTGACCGCGAAGATCCACCGCAGCACGAATCCCATGGCAAGGAGTTGCGCGTATGTGCGCAGCGCGCCGATGAGAAGCGGTCTGCCAAGACGCAGGGACAGAGCCACGGACAGGCCCGCGGCCACCAGCAGCAGCCCGCTGGCAAGAGCCAGTTCCACCCATCCGATGGGAATCATGCCGCCGTTCATGAAACCGCCTCCGTGAGCTTTCCGTCCATCAAATTAAAAGTGCGGTGCGGTGTTGCGGGCTTCTGACTGTGCAGCACGGCGAGAACCGCGCCGCCGCGTTCCGCAAAGACTTTGAGGCAGTCGAAAACCAGGTCCGCGGACTCCTGGTCCAGGCTGGCCGTCGGCTCGTCCAGCAGCAGCGCGTCCGGGCGCGCGAGCAAAGTGCGCAGCAGCGCCAC
>JAGUYV010000170.1 GCA_020061125.1 bacterium
GCGCGGGTCCGGGCTGCGGCGCGGGCATGGGCATGCCGGCCGCGGTCGTGAATCCGGCCTGGGTTTTCATACCCGGCCGGCGCGTGGGCGCGGCCGGACCCTGGTTGCGCTCAATCAGATCCTGCAGGCTCTTGATGGCCTGGGAATCCAGGCGCGGGGGCAGCTCCCGGTCCCGCTCGATCTTCTCCAGCCGTTCCCGGATGTTGGAAAACAGCAGATCGTAGGAATCGAGCACGCTCTTGTCTATCTCGACATCCTCATCGAGAAAAATTTCGCGAGGATACAGCGTGAGCGCCTGCCGCAGCAACAATTCGGCTTCATGGTTCCGGCCGCTTTTCATCAGGCTGGCGGCTTTGTTATAGGCATTGCGGCTTTCTTCAAACCGCTGTATGATTTCCTGCTCTAATGGGTTCATGGGCACACGAGTCCGCGCGCCGTGGTGCGAAATGCGCGCATGGCAAGACCATCCGTTCAATTATTAAACAAACATACTATCACAGAACTATTTATTTGTCTTTATCAATATCAAAAGATTTATCAAATTATATGCGTGAATTTTTCGAAGAGTGGCCGTCTACCGGGCGGAGGCGGACAGCATGTCGGTGACGCGATCCGCCACGCGCTCGGCTACAAGGGTCTTGCTCATGAGTTCGCACTGCTCGTACACGACTTTCACGCCGCCGAACGAGCCTTTTTCGCAGTGGTCCGGGGCCGCGGCTTTTCCGGCGGGCCACAGCAGCGCCACCCGGTTGGTGTCCACGCCGAACCCGGCGTCCTTGGCGGACACATCGTTGCACACAATCATGTCGAGGTTTTTCTTTTTGATTTTGGCCGCGGCATTTTCCAGAAGGTCCCGGGTTTCGGCTGAAAACCCGACAAGGATCTGGCCCGGCCGCTTGTTCTCGCCCAGATGCTTGAGGATATCCTTTGTGCGTGTCAGTTCAAGGGTCATGCCGCCGCCGGATTTTTTGATTTTGTGTTCCTGTCTGGCGGCGGGCGTGTAGTCGGCCACGGCCGCGGCTTTAACGATCACATCCATGTCCGCGGCGCGCACGGTCACGGCCTCGAACATGTCCTGCGCCGAAGTCACGCGCACGAACTCAATGTCGTGCGCCGGAACCAGAGTGGTGTGGCCGCTGACCAGGGTGACGCGAGCGCCGCGGCGCGCCATGGCCGCAGCCACGGCGAAACCCATTTTGCCGCTGGACCAGTTGGTGATGAAGCGCACGGGGTCTATGGACTCGCGGGTCGCGCCCGCGGTGACCAGCACGCGGCGGCCCTCGAGCGCGCCGCTCCGGTCCAGAACCTGCATGGTCTGCTCCACGATGGTTTCGATGTCCGCCATGCGGCCCACGCCCTGCTCCACGCACGCGAGATAGCCGGTTCCCGGGGGCGCGATGCGCGCTCCGCGGTCCTCGAGCAGGCGCACATTGTGCTGCACGGAATCCGAAACCCACATGTCATGGTTCATGGCCGGGGCCAGAATCGCGGGTTTCTTGAGAGCCACAAACAGGGTGCTCAACAGATCGTCGGCCACGCCCCAGGCGAATTTCGCCAGACAGTTTGCCGTGGCCGGGGCCACGAGCAGGGCATGCGCCCAGCGCGGCAGCTCCAGATGCGGATATTCCCCCTGCTGCTCGAACATGTCCGAATACACGGGGCCGCCCGTGAGCGCCGCCAGCGTGGCCGCGGTCACAAATTGAAACCCGTGGCTTGTGACCACGGGTTTGACCGTCACATTGCGTTTCTGGAATTCGCGGATGATGAGCGGCGCCTTGTATGCGGCGATGCCGCCGGTTATGCCGAACAGCAGGCGCCGTTGCATGGCGTTACTCTTCCTCGTCCAGGCCGAGCAACTCGTCGTCTTCGATGTTCAGCATGTCCTCTTCGTCGTCCAGCTCGAAGGCCTCGAGGTCCATGACTTCGTCTTCCTCGAAATCCTCGAGGTCGAAGCCCTCTTCCATGCCGATCATTTCCTCGAAAGTGATGAGATCCTCGTATGTCGGGGCCTTGTCCGCTTCCTCGGGCACGCCCAGCTCGAAGCCGATGAAGCCCTGGCGGATTTCCTCGAGGGCCACATCCAGCGGGTGCCGGGAGCGCTCGCGCACATACACCTGCACGCCGCCCTCGTTGATCTGCCGCGCGCGCTGCGCAGCCACATTCACCAGCAGGTACTTGTTGCCCTTGAACGAACCCATGTAATTCTCACTGATGTAGCGAAACGATTCTCCTGCCACGGTCCCTGTCACCTCGAATTAATTCGCGCCGTTGCGCGGGCGCGCTTTCTCTTTTCTGATTATAGAGACAATTTCGTCAACTGTCACATCCAGATCGCGGTTTTCCACAATATGGTCGTAGTGTCCCGCCTGTTCGAGTTCGTCCCTGGCGTTGCTCATGCGCAGGGCGATTTCCTTTTCGAGATCCTCGGGCGAGAGGGCCGAGGGCCGGCCCTGGAGGCGCTTGCGCAGCATGTCCTCGGACACCTTGAGAAAGATCATGAGCGCTTGCGGGAATTTTTCACGCAGCGCGGCCGCGCCCTGCACGTCAATCTCGAGCAGCAGGTCGCGGCCCTGTTCGCGCGCGGCGTGCAGCTCGCGCACGGGCGTGCCGTACATGTTGCCGTGCACATGCGCCCACTCAATGAACGCATCCTCGGCCACCATGCGTTCGAATTCCTGTGTGGATATGAAGTGATAACTCACATCCGCAATCTCGCCGGGGCGCGGCTTGCGCGTGGTGGCGGAAGTGGAAAACTTGAGCTCCGGCCCGATCTCGGGATGGTGGAGCAAACGGTCTATGACGGTGGTTTTGCCGACCCCGGAGGGGCCGGATATCACGATGAGCATAGGAAGGACTCCGGCTCGTCAGTCCTCGGGATCCTCGGCCGGCGCCGCGGCCGCGGCCTTGCCCTCTTTATCCGCAAACCGGTTGGCGATGGTCTCCGGCTGCAGCGCGGACAACACGATGTGCCCGCTGTCCATGACCACGATGGCGCGCGTGCGGCGCCCGCAGGTCGAGGCAATCAGCGTGCCTTTGCTCTTGGCTTCTTGAATCAGCCTCTTGATCGGGGCCGATTCCGGGGACACAATAGCGATCACGCGCCCCGCGGAAATGATGTTTCCGAATCCTATGTTGATCAGCTTGGACTCGCTCATGCTGCCTCCCGGATGACCATGCGGTTTCCGCGTTTTGATCTGGCCGTGTTATCGCCACAATGATCGCGGATATCGCTTCTGAACGAGACATTATAACATTATGCGCAGAAAAAGTAAGGTTTCTTTAAAAAAATCACCCGCGTCCGGGATAGATGTCAAAAAAGATCATTTTGGCGCGGAAACCGGGCATGATCTCCCGCGCGGCCGCAACCTCAATCCGCAAGAGAGTTCCCGCCTTCCGCAAGGGATATTCGATTTGCTTTTCCGCAATGCAAAGCGCAAGCCTTTGGAACAATCTATAGCCTTTTGGCAATCAATCAGGAATGTTTTCTTGTAGGGCGGGGTCACCGCACCCCGCCGCTGACAATTTACGCATGACGCCATGCAACTCATGAAACAATGTAAAACATAAAGAATCCGAAAACCCGCACGGCTGCGGATTCGTACAGTCGGGAAAGGCTCAATAAATTCGAGATAAATATAGCCCGGACACTGGCGTGAAGCCACTTGTTCATTGGATACGGCGGGGTGCGGTGACCCCGCCCTACAACATTTGCATCACCACCGTCATCATATTCCGAGACGGCGCGCGTCATTTGTGCAACTCTATTCAGGCCGCTCTGATTTCACGACATTGATGCAGACTTTGAAATCGTCAAACTCATATTCCACACACCTTCTGAACAGGTTGTCCACTTGCTTTTGCCACGCTTCTTCTTTCTGTGGAATATGAAACTCTTCACAGAGAGTCTCGGCCTTTATGTATAACTCGTATTCATCAATGACACTGATGATTTTTTCATCACCCATAAATTCAACTTTGATCCGGTCCTGATAATCCAAATCCATGCTCTTTCTCTGGTTCTGTATGCTGTGAACAATTTCCCGCGCCAATCCCGCCTTTATCAATTCCGGATTCAATCGCAAGTCCAGTGCCACGGTTTCGCCCACGGCCCAGTCCGGGTCCGGGGTGAATTCCTTGAGAAAGTCGGCTTCCGCCAGTTGGATGGGGCCGTCGGGCGTGTCGAGCGTGAACGAGCCGCCCGCGGCCAGGGCGTCGAGGATGGCTTGTGTGTCCTGGCTGATTTTGTCCTGCAAGGTCTTGTTGTGCTTGCCCAGCTTTTTGCCCAGGGTTTTGAAATTGGGCTTGAGGGTCACGGCCATGAGGTCGTCGAAGGAATCCGCGAAAACGATTTCGCGCACATTGAGTTCGTCCTGGAGCATGGGCAGGAACGGGGCGAGGGCGTCGCGCGCGGGACCGGCTGGAATTTTGAGCTTCATGGCGGCCAGGGGCTGGCGTACGCGGCGGCGGCGGGCGCTGCGCAGGCTGCGGCCCTGGTTGGCGATGTCGCGGACCGAAGCCACGGCGCGCTCCAGTTCGTCGCTGATAAGCGATGCATCGGCCGCGGGGAAATCGCACAGGTGCACGCTGTCCGGGGCGTCCGGGTCCACGGAGCGCACGAGGTTGCCGTACAGGGTTTCGGACAGGAACGGGGTGAACGGCGCCAGGGCGCGGCACAGGGTGGTGAGGCATTCGTACAGGGTCGCGTACGCGGCCCATTTGTCCGCGTCCTTTTCCGCCTTCCAGAACCGGGGCCGGCAACGGCGCACATACCAGTTCGAGAGGTCGTCCAGGAACAGTTCCACGGAACGCGCCGGGGCCATGATGGCGAAAGAGTCCAGGCCCGAAGCGATGTCGCCGAGCAGCCGGTGCAGGCGCGAGAGCACCCACCTGTCGTTGGGATCGCGCTGCGCTGCGGGCGCGGTATGTTCGCGCGGATCGAATCCGTCTATGTTCGCATAGATCACGAAGAACGAATACACATTCCACAGGGTGAGGAACATGCTTTTCTGCACATCGAACATGGCTTCCTCGAAGAAGCGCGTGGGAAGCCAGGGGTTGTTCTCTCGGTAGAAGTACCAGCGGAACGCATCGGCGCCGTATTTCTCGAACGCGGCCGTGGGGTCCACCACATTGCCCTTGCTCTTGCTCATCTTGGCGCCGTCTTTGTCCAGCACATGGCCGAGCACCAGGCAGGTCTTGAACGGGCTTTTGCCGAACAGGAACGAATTGAGCGCCATGAGGGAGTAGAACCAGCCGCGGGTCTGGTCAATGGCTTCGGTGATGTAATCCGCGGGGAACAGGTCCTCGAATTTGTCTTTGTTCTCGTGGGGATAGTGCCATTGCGCAACGGGCATGGCGCCGCTGTCCAGCCAGCAGTCTATGACCTCGGGCGTGCGCTTCATGATTCCGCCGCACGCCGGGCATTTGAACGAGATTTCGTCAATCCAGGGCTTGTGCAAATCTATGTCCGCGTCGTCCTTCCACGGCCAGGCGTCCGCGCGCTGCTTGAGGGACGCGGCGGAATCGTGGCATTCCTTTTCCCCGCACTCTTCGCACGCCCAGATGTTCAGCGGGGTTCCCCAGTAGCGGTCACGGCTCACGGCCCAGTCCACATTGTTTTCAAGAAAGTCGCCCATGCGCCCGCTGCGGATGTGCTCGGGCACCCAGTTGATTTCGTTGTTTACTTTCAGCAATGTTTCCTTGTACGCCGTGGTTTTGATGAACCAGGACGAGCGCGCGTAGTAAATGAGCGGCGAGTCGCAGCGCCAGCAGAACGGGTACGCGTGTTTATATGTGGCGCTGTGGAACAGGAGGCCGCGCTCGCGCAGGTTTTCGATGATTGAGGGATCGGCGTCCTTGACGAACTTGCCGGCCCAGGGCGTGACCTCGGGGGTGAAGCGGCCATTGGTGTCCACGGGCTGCAGGAACGGCAGGTCGTGCTTTTTGCCGAGGTTGTAATCGTCCTCGCCAAACGCCGGGGCGATGTGCACGATGCCCGTGCCGTCGTCCAGGGTCACGAAATCGCCCAGGATGCAGTACCACGCTTTTTTGTCCGTTTCCACGAACGAGAACGGAGGCGCGTACTCCATGCCCTCGAAATCCCTGCCCTTGCAGCGGTCAACGATTTCGGGCAGGTTGTCTCCGAACAGCGCGGCCAGGCGGCCCTCGGCCAATATCAGGAATTCATCGCCGTTCTTCACGGTGACATAGTCGTAGTCAGGCGAAAAGCAGAGCGCGGTGTTGCTGATCAGCGTCCACGGCGTTGTGGTCCACACCAGGAAGCTGGTGTTGTCCCGGCCTTTGACCGGGCAGCGCACGAACACCGAGGGGTCCTCGGCGTCCTTGTAGCCCTGGGCCACCTCGTGGCTGGACAGCGCGGTGTCGCAGCTCGGGCAGTGGGGCACGATTTTGTGGCCCTTGTACAGCAGGCCCTCGTCCCAATACCTTTTTAAAATCCACCACACGGACTCGATGTAGGAGTTGTGGCAGGTGACATAGGGGTCGTCCATGTCGCACCAGAATCCCACGCGGTCCGTCATCTTGCGCCATTCGCCCTCGTAACGGAACACGCTCTCGCGGCACTTGTTGATAAATTTGGCGACGCCGTATTTCTCGATGAGCTGTTTGCCGCCCATTTCCTCGCGTTCGGCGTCGGACAGGCCCATCTCGGCGGCGATCTCTTTTTCCACCTCGATTTCCACGGGCAGGCCGTGGGTGTCCCAACCGGCCTTGCGCAGCACATCGTAGCCGCACATGGCGCGGTAGCGCAGAAAGATGTCCTTCATCACGCGGGTGAGCACATGGCCGGGGTGCGGCATGCCGTTGGCCGTGGGCGGGCCTTCATAAAAGGTGAATTTCTGCCTGCCCGCATTGCGCGCCATGCTTCTGGCTTTTATGTCCTTGTCCTGCCAGAACGCCATCACGCCAAGCTCCATGCCGGGGAAATCGGGGGTTTTGGGAACTTTGGAAAACATGGTTTCGCTCCAATGGATAACGGGCGCCCGCGTTGCAGGCGCGGGATGCGCCGTGCGCATCCAGATTATCATAATGATGCGCCGCGGGGATGTCAAAAAACACGGCAGGCGCAAAATGCACACCCGCAAAACCGATTTTTTCATTAATCGCGATTGGACTCCGCACGGGAAACTTCGCAATGCGCCGCGCTGCGCAAAACAAATAATGTGATCCCGGTCACATTGATTTTCGGATAGAATAATATATAGTAACGGTATCGAAGTCAGAATGCGGGACGGAACCTTGGGTGTGATTGTGTTCATGAAGAGAATGCTGCAACGCGCGATAAGAAAAGATTTCGTGCCGATGATGCTGCTCGGCATCCTCATGCTGTGCATCACCTGGGGCGCGCGCCTCATCGGCGTGCAGGGCAACGGCGGCGATGCGATTCTGCCGGAAAACGCGCAGGCCGCGCACGCGCCGCTGAACACCTCGCGGCCCAATCCGGACATCAAGGTGGTGGCCCACCGCGGCGTGCGCATGAAAGCGCCGGAAAACACCCTGCCGGCCATCCGGCTTGCCATCGAGATGGGCTACAGCTTTGTGGAAATTGATGTGCGGTACACCAAAGACCGCGTGCCCGTGCTCCTGCACGACGATAAAATTGACCGCACGACCAACGGCAAGGGGCCGCTCAAGGACTACACGCTCGAAGAGATTCAGAAGCTTGACGCCGGGTCATGGTTCAACCCCGATTTTGCGGGAACGCGCATCCCCACGCTCGAACAGGCGCTGGCCGAAATGCAGGGCAAAATCGGCCTGTACCTGGACCAGAAGGAAGAGCCGGACGCCGCCACCATCGCGCTTTTGCGCAAATACGGATTTTTCCCATCGGACACGGTCATCAACGGCCACTGTGCGGCGTTTCGCGCCCTGGCCCAGGACGCGCCCGTGATGCCCGGCGCCCGCTCCGCCGAACAGGTCATCGAGGCCATAGAGGAATTCCAGAATCCCGCGGCGCTCAACACCAACTGCGTGAACCTCACCCAGGACATGGTGGACCAGGCCCACGCGCGCGGCGTGCGCATCTTCTGCAACACTCTCGAAGCAGCCTGGCCCTCCGAGGAAGAAAAAGCCATGAAAAACGCAGTGCGCCTGGGCGCCGACGCCCTGCAGACCGACCGGCCCGACATCTTCTTCCCGCTCGTGAAAAAACTCAAGGCCAAGTCCGCGGCCGCGAACTAACCGCGCCTCTCCCGAAGTTGTCCCGCAAAATCGCCCCTTGCTTTTTGCGCATGCGCAGTGCATAGTATTCAAATCAATTTGGCCTTGTTTTTGTTATTTACGCATGAGCCGCCCCGCGCGAAACGCGTGAACTCACAGGCGGCTGCGCGACAACCCATGGACCGGAACAACCCAGCGCCATCGTGGCGCGAACAGCAACCGCGCCGCATCCTTGTCATAGACGACAATCCGGCTATGGCGTCAAGCATGGCTGAAGTCCTGGAACTCGAAGGCTACGCCCCGGAGATCGCCCGCACAGGCCGCCAGGCATTGGAAGCCTGCAGTCACGCCTCTTTCGGCGCGGCTCTGGTGGACATCAATCTGCCGGACATTTCCGGCGAAGCGCTCATCAAAAAACTCCTCTCGCGGCAGCCCGAAATCTCCTGCATCATCATCACCGGCCACGCGTCCCTGGAAAGCGCGGTCAATGCGGTCAGCGCCCCGGGCGTTGCCGGATATGAACTCAAGCCCCCGGACATGGATCGCGTGCTGGCTCTGTGCCGCGAGATTTTCGCGCGCCAGCAGGCGCAGGCCGAAGCGCGCATGTTCCGCGACATCATCGGCAACATGCAGAACGGAATATACATTTACAAAATGGAAACCCGGGGCGGCGAAGACATCTTCCGGTTCCTTACGGGCAATCCCGCGTCCGTACAAATCACCGGCGTGCCGGTCTCTGATCTCATAGGGAAAACCATGTTCGAGAACTTCCCGAAACTCAAGGAAACCAGCATTGCCGCGCAGTACGCGGCCCTGGCTCGGGAGGGCCACGCCGTCACGCCCGGCGAACTGCTGTACGAAGACCACAGAATCCCCAGAAAATGGTTTTTCGTCAAAGCCTTTCCCCTGCCGGACCATTGCCTGGGCGTAATGTTCGAGGACATCACAAACCGCAAAATCATGGAACTCGAACTCAAACAGCGCGAACTCGAATTGCAGATTCTGTCGCACAAAACCCTGTCCCTTCAGGAAAAGGAGCGCGCCCGTCTGGCACGGGAGCTGCACGACGAACTCGGACAGCAGCTCACCGCCCTGCGCTGGGGCCTGGACCGGCTGGAGAACAAGGTTGACGAACCCGCGCACAAAGAACAAATCCGCGCGCTGACCCATGCTCTGTCCGCCGTCACCAGGCATTTGCGCGGCATCGTCAAGGGCCTTCGCCCTCCCCTGCTCGACGACCTGCCCATAGACCTCGCGCTCCAGTCGCTTGTGGATGAATTCCGGGACATGGCGGCGTTCGACATCCGCGCGGATTTCGCGGGCGTGGCCGGTCTGCGCATCCCGGAGCAGTCCGCGACCGTGGCCTACCGGATCCTGCAGGAATCACTCACGAACGCACTGCGCCACTCGCATGCAACCGCGGTGCTCGTGTCCATGACCCGGGAACAAGATAAGGCGGTTCTGCGTATAGAAGACGACGGCCGGGGATTCGACCCGGAAAGCCTGCGCGGAGCAAGCGGCGGCTTCGGCCTGGCTGGCATGCGAGAACGAGCCGCACTGTGCGGCGGCGCGGTCAGTCTCCAATCCCGGCCGGGGCGCGGAACAACCGTGTCGCTTCACCTGCCGCTTACCGAGAACCCGAAAGGATAAGCCTGTCCCTTGCTTCGCATCGCCATCGCAGACGACCACGCCCTGATCCGCCTGGGCCTGCGCGCCATTGTGCAGGACGAGCCGGACATGGAACTCGTGGGCGAGGCCGCAACAGGCCGCGACGCCATCGAGCTTTGCCGCGATCTTCGCCCCGATGTGCTCGTGCTCGATTTCGACCTTCCCGATATTGACGGCCTGGAGGTGACGACCCAGCTCACTTCCGCCAAACCCTGCCCGCGCATTCTAATTCTCACCATGCATGACAACGAGGAATACGCCATCCGCGTTCTCCAGGCAGGCGCCGCGGGGTTTGTTGTCAAGGACTCTTCCTCAAGCCAATTGCCGGACGCAATCCGCAAAATCGCACAGGGCAAAATGTTCATCTCGCATGAAATCTCCGAAAAAATTGCGCTCCGCAACCTTCAGTCCAAAAAGAACACGGACAACCTCGTGGCGCTTTTATCCAACAGAGAACTTCAGGTCTTGATCCGCATTGCCCGGGGCCTGGCGCCCAAAGAGATCGCCGAAGAATTGTGTCTGGGATACAGCACAGTTGAAAACTACAAACGCCGCATTCTTGACAAACTCAATCTGCGCAACAATTCCGACATAACCAGATTTGCCATCAGAAATCAGCTCATCAATGACAGCTAATCCCTTTATATAATATTTATTTCATTTATTTATAGGGTTTTTTGTGTATTCCACTAACGCCCGAAAATCCTCTTGCCCGGGCGGACAGTAAAAATTACTACATTTTTCTCACAGACATAATCACACTAAATAAGACATATCCGCCATTTTCATGACCCGATCTTCCACATATAATTTTCCCCAGACCAGAGGATCGGGAGTGCGGACCATTTGAAAAAGCAGATTCACATTTTTGTGTTTGAGCCGGACTGCTTTATTGCGGAAAAGATCGCCGGGCTGGTGTCCGGCACACCGGGCGTGGACAGCGTCACGATTCTGCCGCACGGCGGGAATGTGATCCCGATGGCGGGCAAATGCCGGCCGGCGCTGCTTCTGATAAGCATGAGCGCGGCAATGAAAAACAAACAGCTCATAACAGCCGTCCCCGGGCAATCCCCGGAAACCCGCATTTATCTCTACGCGTTCGCTGGCGACGAGCATGCCGGACGGTATGCGCGCGCAGCGGAGCAGATGGGCGCCCACGGGTTTCTGGGCATGGAAACCCTGCGCGGCGATCTGCAACGCATCCTGAAGCAGGGCCGGGCCGCGGGTGCGGGCTGACCCGATTTGATTCGCCGCGGACCCGTGTCCGCGTGTTCCATAAATTCCGGCCTGCCGGACAAAAACAATAGAGTATGCGAAAGGGGTAGAAACAATGCTGAAAAACATGAGTCTGGGAGCAAAACTGCTGGGAGGGTTTCTTCTGATCATTCTGCTCGTAGTGACCAGCGGCGTGATTTCCTACTGGGGAACCAGCACATTGAAAACCGAGGAAGACGCGGTCAACGAGCGGCTGCACGCGGCCCTCGCAGCGGACGAGGCGTCGTTCTGGGCCATCGCCCAGTACCGCGAGCAGGCGGACTTCATCATCAACCGCGAGCTGTCCATTCTGGAAAAATTCGATGACGCGGCCGGAGAGATGGAGAAGTCTCTGGAGATCATTCGAAAGAACGCGGACACGCCCGAGGAGCGGGAATGGGTCGAAACCGCGGACAAGCACGACGAGGCGTTTGATGAAGTCTTCAAGCAGAAAATCGTCCCCCTGGTCAAAAAAAGCATCGCGGGCGTATCCCCCGAGGAGCAGGCGGCGATTGATGAACAGTTGAGAGAACTTGACGGCGAATCCGATGAACACCTTCAGATTGTCGTAGACACACTGCATAAGTATGAGAAATCACTGGAAGAAGAAGCTGCGGAAGCCGGGTCGGAATTCGACGCCACGGCCGGTGCGATTCGCATGACCGTGATCGTGGTGTCCGTTGTGTCCATTATCGCCGGGTTGCTGATCGCCATCCTGCTGACCCGCTCCATCACCGCGCCCATCAACCGCGTGATTGCGGGCCTGAACGAGGGCGGCGAGCAAATCACCGTGGCCTCGGACCAGGTGTCCTCGGCCAGCCAGCAGCTCGCGGAGGGCACCAGCGAACAGGCGTCGGCCCTCGAAGAATCGTCATCCGCCCTCGAGGAAATGGCCACCATGGTCAAGCAGAACGCGGGCAACGCGAAACAGGCGGACTCCCTCATGGCGCAGGCCAAGATGGTGGTGGAGGAAGCCAGCAGCAGCCTGGCTGAACTGACCGGCGCGGTCGAGGAAATCACCAGAAATTCCGAAGAGACAGGCAAGATCATCAAATCCATTGACGAAATTGCGTTCCAGACCAATCTGCTGGCGCTGAACGCGGCCGTGGAAGCGGCGCGCGCGGGCGAGGCGGGCAAGGGGTTCGCCGTGGTGGCCGAAGAAGTGCGCAATCTGGCGCAGCGCGCCGGTGAA
>JAGUYV010000041.1 GCA_020061125.1 bacterium
TGATGACCACGCTGCTGGCCATGGAAGCCCTGGCGCGCGGCGGCTGCGACGCCGGCACCTGCCTGGCCTGGGGCGCGCACACCATCCTGTGCGGCGTGCCCATCTGGCAGGTCGGCAACGAGGAGCAAAAGAAAAAATACCTGCCCGGCATCGCCTCCGGCGAACTCATCGGCGGCTTCGGCCTCACCGAGCCGGAAGCTGGCTCCGACGCCGCGGGCGCCAAAACCACTGCCGTGAAAAAGGGCGACAAATACATCCTCAACGGCTCCAAAATGTTCATCACCAACGGCCCCATCGGGCATGTGTTCGTGGTCATCGCCGTGACCAACAAGGCCGCGGGCCATTTCGGCATCTCCGCCTTCATCGTGGAAAAAGGGTTCCCCGGCTTCTCCGTGGGCGAGGATCTTGACAAGCTCGGCAACCGCTCCAGCACGACCTGCGAGCTGATCTTCGAGGACTGCGAAGTGCCCGCCGAAAATCTCCTCGGGCAGGAAGGCTTCGGGTTCATCACCGTGGGCAAAACCACGCTCGAATGGGAACGCTCGTGCCTGCTGGCCGCGGGCGTGGGCGGCATCGAGTTCGGCCTCGACAAAACCGTGCAGTACGCCAAAGAGCGCAAGCAGTTCGGCAAACCCATCGGCAAGTTCCAGGCCGTACAGAATATGCTCTCCGAAATGAAAGTCAGCGTGGAAGCCGCGAAAATGGCGCTGTACCGCGTGGGCTGGCTCAAGGAGCAGAATCTGCCCGCCATGCTCGAGGCGTCCATCGCCAAGCTGTTCATCTCCGAAGTGGGCCTTCGCGCCGCGGACCTGGCCGTGCAGGTGCACGGCGGCTACGGCTACATGAAGGAATATGATGTGGAGCGCGGCTACCGCGACGCCAAGCTCGGCACCATCGGCGCGGGCACTTCCGAGGTCCAGCGCATGATCATCAGCAAAATGCTCCTCAACACCAAGAAGAAAGGGGGCAAAAAATAATGGACTTCGCGCTCAACAAAGACCAGAAAGAACTCCAGACCGCGTTCGGCAAGGTGTGCGCCGCGGACATCGCCCCAGGCGCGGCCGCCGCGGACGCCGCCGCTTCGTTGCAGATTGACAACCTCAAGAAAATCGCGCGGGCAGGCTATTTCGCAACCGCCGTGCCAGAGGAATTCGGCGGCAAGGGCGAAGAGCTTGTGACACTTTTCGCGCTCACCGAATCGCTGGCCGCAGCCTGCCCCGGCACGGCCATGGCCGCTTCCACCTCGGCCTGGCTCTGCAACACCGCCATCCTGAAATACGGATCCGAGAGCCTCAAGAAATCCCTGCTGCCCGCGCTCGCCGCGGGCGAAAAACTGGGCGCTTTCGCCCTGGCCGAACCCGGCGCCGGATCGGACATCAACGCTATGGCCGCCACTGCGGTCAAAGACGGCGATTCCTGGAAACTCGACGGCGTCAAGGGCCTGTGCTGGAACGCCGCGGCCGCGGATGTCATCATCGTGATCGCCAAAACCGGAGACGGCGCGGACGCACAGCCCGCCCTGTCCGCATTCGCTGTGGAAAAAGGCTGCGGCTACACCGTAGGAGAACAGGCTAAAACTCTGGGCCTGCGCGCCGCGCCCGCCGCGAACATTGACCTGTCCGGATGCGCCGTGCCCGCCGCAAACCTGCTCGGCGCCGAGGGCGCGGGCTGGGACATCGCCATGGATCTGCTCGATTACGGCCGCCTGCAGATGGCCGCCCTGGCCGTGGGCGTGTCCACCGCCTGCTTCATGGCCGCCAAAGAGCACGCCGAGGCCCGCATGGCGTTCGGCAAACCCATCGGCGTTTTCCAGGAAGTGGCGTTCAAGGCCGCGGACATCTATATCGCCGCGGATGTGCCGCGCCTTCTCGCCAACCAGGCCTGCTGGAGAAAACAGCAGGGCGAAAACTGTGCGCATCTCATCGCCAGCGCCAAGCTGCTCGCTTCGCAGAAAGTCGTGGAAGCGGCCCACAAGTGCCTCCAGGTTTTCGGCGGCAAAGGCTACACCGCGGACGCGCCCGCCGAGCGCCTGTACCGCGACGCCCGCTTCTTCGAAATCGGCAACGGCACAACCGAAATCATGCGCCAGGTAATCTGCAAGGATCTTCTGGGCGCGGATTTTTAATCCTGGCATCCGCGCGCTGTTCCGCGCACCGCTAAACAAGCATTCCCCGGGCGGGGCCAACAAGCCCCGCCTTTTGTTTTTCAGCAGTACGCGGAAATCAATCTCGGCGTTTAGGGCAGAAAAACTAAAAAGACGGATCCTCGGTCATGCGTTTGATATTCAGGAGGCTGTCGAGCTTTTCATCGCTCATCAGGTTTTCGCTCCTTGCGGCTTCGCGGACCGTCATGTTCATGTCCAGCGCCTTTTTTGCAATGTCCGCGGCGCGCGCATACCCGATTTCCGGGGCCAGAGCCGTGGCCAGGGCGTTGCTCATTTCCGCGTGCCGCAGGCATACCTCGCGATCCGGTTCGAGGCCATTGACGCACCGGTCCGAAAACGCGCGCACAGCGCCCGCCAGAATCTGGATTTCCTGCAGGAAGTCATAGGCGATTACGGGCATCATGACATTCAGTTCCATCTGCCCTGCCTGGGCCGCGGCTACAATGGCGGCATCCAGGCCCAGAGCGTGGAAACAGGCCATGTTCAGCATTTCGGCCATGACCGGGTTAACCTTGCCGGGCATGATGGATGAGCCAGGCTGCACGGGTGGAAGTTTTAATTCGCCAAGACCGGTGCGCGGCCCGCTGCCCAGGAGCCGGAAATCATCGGCGATTTTTCGCAATGCCGTAACAAGCACGCGCAGCGCGCCGCAGACCTCGACAACCGCATCAAAACAGTGCTGGGCCTCAAAAGCATTTTCGGGAATACGAAACTCAAGCCCTGTCAGAGCGCTGATTTCCTCACACATGCTCTGCCGGAATCCAGGGGGCGTGTTCAACCCGGTTCCCACGGCAGTGCCGCCCACGGCCAGTTCCCGCAGCGCCTCGGACGCGCTCTCTACGCGGCGGCGCGCACGGGCGATCTGCGCGGCATAGCCGCTGAATAATTGCCCCAGCCGGATGGGCGTGGCATCCTGCAGGTGCGTGCGCCCGATCTTCACCACATCGTCAAATTCCCCGGCTTTGCGCGCGAGGGCTGCATGCAGTTCATCGAGAGCCGGCAGCAGGCTGGAGTGAACGGCCGCAAGCCCCGCAATGTGAATGGCGGCATGAATGGTGTCGTTGGTGGACTGGCTCATGTTGGCGTGGTCATTGGGATGCACCGCGCTGCGCGCCGCGCCCATGATTTCCGCGGCTCGCGCGGCCAGCACTTCGTTCACATTCATGTTCTGGGAGGTGCCCGCGCCCGCCTGAAACACATCCACCACAAACTGGTCCGCAAACTGCCCGGCGATGATTTCGTCCGCGGCGTTCATGATCGCTTGAGAAACGGCCCGGTCCAGGATGCCCGCATCGGCGTTGACCTTTGCCGCGGCCCGCTTGATAACTGCCTGGGCGCTCACGAATTCGGGCTGCAGGCGCAGGCCGCTCACCGGGAAGTTCTCCACGGCGCGCTGCGTCTGGGCCGCATAATAGGCATTCTCCGGCACCTGCATGCTGCCCATGGTGTCCTGTTCGATACGGTATTTCATGGCGGCTTTCCTCCCCGGCACTGTGCGCACGGCACTTATGGCTGTCATCGGTTGCGCTTTTATCTTATCAAATCAACAATGCGACGCGCCGGAAAGTTCAGAAAAATACAGCAGAACCCGTTCGGTTATTGCCTTATCCCTGTAAGGAAAACGGCACTTGTGCAATTTATAATAAATAAGATATAATAAAGCAGAGGGGGCGAGGCCCGTTACAAGGAAATCCGCGCACAGAGCATTTGTTCCCATGCAGTCCCGCGCCTTGCTGATTTTTTATGCGCTTATAGCCATTTTGTCTTTATGCTCCGGCGCTCTGGCGGCACAGGCGCAGGAAAAAACTGCTGTATCCAGGCCGGATTTCCCATTCGCCATCCACATTCTGATTTTTGAAGGGGTGGAAGAAGAGCCGGTTTTGGGGATAATCCCCGGTTTGGAGCGCGAGTTCGGGTTCCCGGTCGTGGTTCTGGACGCAAGGCCCGCCGTTGATCCCGAGTGGAAAGACCCCGAGCGCAACCAGTATCAGGCTCTGCGGGTTCTGGAGGCGGCCACAGCCTGGGTCCCGGAAAATTCCGCGAGATTCCTTGCATTTTTTCCCGAGGACCTGTATATTGGCCAGATGGGGTTTGTTTTCGGACTGGCCCACCCGGACGGCCGGGGCGCGGTGATCTCGCAGTTCCGGCTGTTGAGCGGCGAGAAGAAGCGGCAGACGCAACGGCTCTACGGAGAAGCCCTTCACGAACTCGGGCACACATTCGGACTCGAGCATTGTCCGGCCCAGGCCCAGTGCGTGATGCGCGTGGCCCGCACGGTGCAGGCCGCGGATGCCCGGCCCAATGTATTTGAACCGGCCTGCCGCCAGAAACTCGATGCCGCAATCCGGGATCTCAAGTCCGAATTGATCCAGAAGCAGACTGCAAAAGGCAAGTCCGCCGAAACAGGAGTACAGGAAAAGGAAGAGAAAAGCAGCGAAAAATAGGGATATCAGCCAGAAATCAGGATCATAATTTGGCGACACGAGTACATGGGAGGTATAAATCAGGTTTTCACGGATTTTGAAAACCCTGGAACAACCGGAGGTCTCAACTGTTCTAATATTACGGGAGCCTCATGTCCGAAAGGACTTTTCATAAACGGGAAGGGATAAGAAATGGCAAAGAAAACCACACCGAGCAAGGATTGCACGCACGAATTTGTGGCCACGGGCGACAAGGGCGTATGGGAAGTGCAGGCCATCAGCCTGAACAAGCGCGGCAAACCGCGCACCCAGCGCGTGAACACCACCGTGTTCCAGTGCAAAAAGTGCGGGCAGGAAAAAGAGTACCCCGACACCTGGGAGAAGAACTATCTGCTGCCGCGGCCCGGCACAACCCCGCGCGTCAAAAAAGCCAAGGCGAAAACCAGAAAAAAGACCAAGACCGGGGCCTGATATTCCGCCGCGCCAATATTCTCGAACACAAAAAAAGCCGCGCAATGCGCGGCTTTTATATTTTGAGCGGAATTGCGTCATCCGAGGGTGCGGACAAATCCAAGAATGCGGTCCGCGCATTCGCCGGGCGCCTCGAGCATGAGCATGTGCCCGCAGCCGGGCAACTGCACCAGCTCCGATCCGGTGATGTTTTCATGCAGATAGGCCGAATACTTGAATGGCGTGAGATTGTCCTTGTCCCCGCACAAAATCAGGCACGGTACGCGGATCTGCGCGAGGCGCGGCATGATGTCGAAGGAATCGCAGATGCGGAAATCCTGCACAACCACCTCGGGAACCGCGCGTTTGAGGCTTTCCGCGTATCCCTGAATCAGAGCGGGCGGAGCGCCGGGCGCAAAGGCTGCGCCGGACATCATGGAAACCGCCGCGGCGGGATCCGGGGATTCAAACTGCTGAATGAGCGCGGGAAGAACGCGCAGTCGCGCGCCCGTGGCGGCAAGAGCCAGCCCGCGCACCGCATCCGGATGCTCCAGCGCAACGCACATGGCCAGCGCGCCGCCCATGGAGTGCCCAGCCA
>JAGUYV010000358.1 GCA_020061125.1 bacterium
GCGGCCAGAACCAGGCCCATGACATTCAGCCCGAACGCCGGGGACCCGGGCAGCCAGGTGAACGGCCGCATGAGCACGGAAAACAGCGGGTAGCCCGGCGAGTGCGGCACGCCCAGCGAGCACGCCACCGACGCCATCTCCGCGCTGTCCCCCCAGTACAGCGAAGGCGCGGCGCATACAAGAAACCACCCCGCCACGCACAGGTACACAAGCGCGGCCAGGGCATACGGTCTGCGGCCTCGAGGCAAAATTCCGGAAAGGGACATGAGCCGGCAGGGCAATCCTCGCAAGGGAATGGCGCGCGGCCCGGCGCGCGCGGGTCTCTCTTCAGACAATGTACCACTGATCCATGGCATCCGTCCACAGCCCGGCGGCGAAACGCAACAGGATCCCCTCCCCATTCGCACTCATGAAAAAAACCCCGGACCCAGCGGCCCGGGGTTCTGGAGTTTGCGTTACGCCTTTTGCAGCGTCACAGTTCGTTGATGATGGTGAACAACGGCAGGTACATGGCGATGACGATAAAGCCGACCATGATGCCCATGAACGCCATGAGCAGAGGCTCGATGAGCGAAGTGAGCGAATCCAGCGTGGCCTCGACTTCCATGTCGTAGAAGTCCGATATTTTCTTGAGCATGGCGTCCAGGGAGCCGGTTTCCTCGCCCACGGCGATCATCTGCGTGACCATGGGCGGGAAAATGCCCGAGGCCTCCATGGGCACGGAGATGCTCTCGCCCTCGCGGATGCTGACGCGCACGCTGTCCACGGCTTTTTCCACCACGCTGTTGCCCGAGGCCTTGCCCGTGACCTCCAGAGCCTGCATCACGGGCACGCCGCTGCTCAACAGCGTGCCCAGGGTGCGCGAGAACCGCGACACCGTGACTTTGCGGTTGAGCATTCCGAACACAGGCAAAGACAGCATCAGCTTGTGCCAGTTGTACAGCCCTTTAGGCGTTTTGGTGTATTGCTTGAACGCGACAATAAGCACCACGATAACCACGATCCAGATGAGCCAGTAGTTGCGCAGGGTGTCGCTGATCATGATCACAACTTTTGTCATGAGAGGCAGATCCGAACCGACGCTCTCGAACATGGACGCGAACGACGGCAGAGCGAACACGAGCAGGAATACAACGATGGCGATGGCGAAGAAAAAGATGACCGTGGGATAGGTCATGGCGGACTTGACCTTGGCGCGCAGGGTCTGGTCTTTTTCCATGAACTCGGCCACGCGGTGCATGGTTTCGTCGAGCACGCCGCCGACCTCGCCCGCGCGGGTGAGGTTGATGTACAGCGACGAAAACACCGTGGGGTGCGCCTCGAACGCGTCGGCCAGGGCCGAGCCTTCCTCCACGCGCCGCCTCACATCCCCCACCACTTCCTTGAGCTTCTTGTCGTCGCTCTGCCGCTCCAGGATGTCCAGCGCGCGCACCAGGGACAGGCCCGCGCTGATCATGGTCGCGAACTGGCGGCTGAACACGGTCAGGCTCTTGGGCTTCACCTTCTGGAACGAAGCCATCATGTCGCCCGCGTTCAGGGATTTGCCCTTGACCCCGACCTGGGTGACGATGTAGTTCTTCTCGCGCAGGCGGTTACGCACCGCCTGCTCGCTGTCCGCCTCCATGGTGGCCGTGACGATCTGGCCCTTGGGGTCGCGCGCTTTGTACTGGTATAGGGGCATAGTGTCTGCTCTGGCTAAGTTTTCGGAGTGCGCGCGCCGCGGTTGCTTAACGGGCGCACGGTCCGTTCCGCTTTATTGTACCGCGCCGCGCGGTTTCGATCAAACGCGGCCCCGCGCCGCGCGAACCGGCCCCTTATCCCTGAATAAGTTTCTTTAAATCTTCGGGGTTGAAGGAACGGTTGATGGCGTCCTGGTAAGTGATCAGCCCTGACGAGTACAGTTCCTTGAGAGCCTGGTCCATGGTCTGCATGCCTTCCTTGTTGCCGGTCTGGATGGCGGCGGGGATCTGGTGCGCCTTGTTCTCGCGGATAAGGTTGCGCACGGCCGGGGTGGCCACGAGGATCTCGACCGCGGGCACGCGGCCCACGCCGCCGGTGCGCGGCATCAGTTGCTGCGACAGCACCGCCTCCAGGTTCATGGACAACTGCGTGCGGATCTGCGTCTGCTGGTGCGGCGGGAACACATCCACGATGCGGTCAATGGACCCCGCGGCCGTGTTCGTGTGCAGGGTGGCGAACACCAGGTGGCCGGTTTCCGCGATGGTGATGGCCGCCTCCATGGTCTCGAGGTCGCGCATTTCGCCGATCAGGATGACATCCGGGTCCTCGCGCAGGGCCGAGCGCAGCGCGCGGGTGAAGCTCTTGGTGTCCAGCTCCAGCTCGCGCTGGTTGATGATGCAGTTCTTGTGCCGGTGCAGATACTCGATGGGGTCCTCGATGGTGATGATGTGCGCGTCGCGGGTGCTGTTGATGAGGTCAATGCACGCGGCCAGGGTGGTGGACTTGCCGCTGCCCGTGGGACCAGTCACCAGAATCAGCCCGCGCGGGCGCTGGGTCAGCTTCTTGATCACCTGGGGCATGCGCAAATCGTCCAGGGTGGGGATCTTCGAGGGAATGGACCGCATGACCGCGCTGATGGACCCGCGCTGAAGGAAGATGTTGACCCGGAAACGGCCAAGCCCGGCCACGCCGTAGGAAAAGTCCAGCTCGAAGTTGTTCTCAAACGCCTGCTTCTGCTGGTCCGTAAGCATGCTGTAAATGATCTTCTGCGCCAGGGACGGGGTGATGCGCTCCTCGTCCGATTTCACGATGCGCCCGTCCACGCGGAACATGGGCGGCAGCCCCGCCGTGATGTGCAAGTCCGACGCCTTGCGCGTCACCGCTTTGTGCAACAGTTCATCAATGTCTATCATTGCCGGTCCGATCCTTTTGCCTTGTCGTTATGATTGCCGCGGCGCGGCGCAAGCGGTTCCGGGTGAGAAACGCTGATCTGAAATATACCAAATTCGCGCCCGGACAACAACTGCGGCAGCCGCCGCTATCTTTACTCCGGGCGCGCGGAAACTATAATCTGATCAGACAGGTCTTACGAACCGGGGGAACCCGCATGGCGTCGTTTTCCAGCATTTTGAAACACGAACGGCTCGGCAGATATATTGAACAGATCATGGAGCAGAACGCACGCACGACGCGCCTCGACGGCTGGTTTATTGCGCGCGAAATCATGATGGAGCGGTTGCGTGAGTTGCCCGCGGACCTGCACCCGGCCGCGCGCCAGGCCGAACTGCTCGCCGCTGTGTGCGCGCGCCTCCCCATCCGCATCCGCCACGGTGAAATTTTCGCGGGCGCCGAATCCGACGCGTTCGCGCGCTCATACGCACTCATCAATCCCGGATTCAAAATCGAATCCTTCGAGGGCTACTGCGACGAGGATGCGGTGTACAACGACATCGAGCCGGACGCAGTGTTCACAAAGGAACGCATCGGGATCGTGCGCAAGTTCTGGGCCGCGCAACCGTTCGCCAGGGCCGTGTCCGAAGTGTATGAAAAAACCGGCGCGGAAACCCGCGAAGTGGTGTACTTTGTGGAGCGCGTGACCGGGCACACGATCCCGGATTTCTCGGACGCGCTGCAATGCGGTATAGACGAACTGTTGGTGAGGCTTGACGAGAAACGGCGGCGCGAGCCGGAGCGCGCGGATTATTTCGCGGCCATGCACACGGCTCTGGAGGCGGCGGTCACGCTGGCCGAACGCTATGCGCTCCTGGCGCAGGACATGGCCGCCGCCGAATCCGATCCCGGGCGCCGCGCCGAACTCGAACTCATGGCCGCAACCCTGCTCCGCGTGCCCCGCCACGGCGCGCGCAATCTGTTCGAGGCCATCCAGTCCTTCATCATCCTGTGGCAGGCCTTGAACCTCGAGCAGGCGCCCAATCCGTTCGCGTTTTCCATCGGCAACCTGGACCGCATTCTGCAGCCGTATTTCGACATGCAGCCCGTGGACATGGATCTGGCCGTGCAGCTCGTGCGCCACCTCCTGGCGTTCTTCTGCGTGGGGGACCGGAACTGGGCCATTTCGCAGAACATCATGGCGGGCGGCATGGACGAACGGGGCAACGACCTCACCTGCGGCATGACCCACGCCGTGATCCGCGCCTTCGAGGAATCCAACTACGCGCAGCCCAACCTGTCCGTGAAACTGCACCCAGGAACGCCCGAGGGTGTTTACATGGGGCTTGCACGGTTCATGTTCGAGTTCGGGCACAGCACGCCGTCGTTCTTCAACGACCCGGTGATGTTCCGCGCCATCGGAAACAAAGGGGTGCGGGATGAAGACAAGCCCCTGTACGCCGCGGCCGGGTGCCAGGAGCCGCTGGTCATGGGCCGCGAGTCCGCCAACACCACCAACTCGTGGCTCAACCTGGCCAAGGTCCTGGAACTGGCCGTGACCGGCGGCACATCCGCCATTACCGGCGAACGCGTGGGTCCGGCATGGGATGAGCTGGGACTCGGGGACAAGCCCCCGCACAGCGCGGAATCCGTGGAAAAAGCGTTTTTTGCGTACCTGGATTATTTTCTGCCGCGCATGGCCGAAGCTGCCAACGCCTGCACCCGCGCCCTGGCCCTGCTGCCCGTGCCGTTCCACTCCGCGTTCATGGGCGCCCGGGACACGGGCATTGACATGCGCGACTGCACGGAGCAGGGCGTGGCCTACAACGGCTCCGGGTGCCTGATTCACGGCATGGCCAATGTCGCGGATTCGTTTTCCGCGCTGCATTATCTGCAAGAGCATGCCCAAGAAGCGGGCTTCACCGTCGGCGATGCGCTTCAAGCGGCGGTCTCGAATTTCGAGGGCCGCGAGGAGCTGCGCGATCTGCTGCTCACGAGGCCGCCCAAATTCGGGAACAACGATCCGGCTGCGGACGCGCGCGCGCAGGAGCTGGTCGGGGCCGTGAACCGCCGCGTGCTGGGGCTGAAAAATCCGCTCGGCAACCCGTTCTCGCCGGACTGGAGCACGCCGAGCACGAATCTGCTGTACGGCTACTGGACAGGGGCCACGCCCGACGGCCGCGCCGCACGCGCGCCCCTGGCGTACGGACTGGATCCGGCCGTATCCGCCGCGCGCAGGGGCCTGCTCGCGCGCGTGAACTCGCAGGCCGGCCTGGAATACGATCTCATGACGGGCGGCAGCGCCTCGGGCATGAGCATCAACCCCGACGCCCACAACGGCAAATCCGTGGAAGACCGCGCGCGGTATCTGCGGGAAGTCATGAGCTTCGTGTTCGACTACAACCACGGCCGCAACGGACAGCTTGGCCTGCAATATGTGTATTTCAATGTGTTCTCACAGGACCGGCTGCGCCATGTCATGGAGCATCCCGAGGAATACCCCAACCCCGTGCTGGTGCGCATCCACGGCCAGTACGGCGACGCGCGCCACCTGTCACCGGACATACTCGGCGGCGACATCATCCCGCGCCTGGACCCGCTGTCCACGGCGTTTTGATGGTTTTATTTGAGGAGCCTCACGCGCAGCGCTGTGCGCGCATCGCGCCCGGCCTTGAACCGGTCGTCAATCCTTTTCCCGATGATCCAGATGATCTGCCCGCCGCACACCAACAGCGGCGCGTTCCGCCTCTGCGCGCGCGGCGTTTTCTCGTCCACAAAGAAATCCTGCAGCTTCTTGTCGGAAGCCATGCCCAGGGGGCGGAACCTGTCCCCCGCCACCGGTGTGCGGACTGACAGCGGCTCCTTTACGCTATGCGCGTCGAAGTAAGCGGTGTCCGGATCGGGATTCCCGAATATTGCGGCGCGGTCCGCGGACACAATCGAAAATTCCAGGGTCACGCCGAGCGGCGCGCAATGCTGCACGACCGGATCCGCTCCTTCCCCGTTAAGCAACTCCGCGAGCCGCGCCTGATCCAGAGCGCATTCGAGGTCCAGGCTCCCGGTTTCGAGGGTGTCCCGGCTTGAGGCAAACACGATTTGCTCATAACCGCGCACGGCGGTCACGCCGCCGGGCAGTTCCACGGTGTGGCCGGTTCCGCCGTGTTTCACGGCATGCGCCAGGTCCATCACATGCTGTTGCCGCAGGCCTGGCGCAGGGCTGGCCGCGGCGGTTTCATAATACGCCAGAACGAGCGCGCGCCGCAGCAGCGCATCGGGCAGTGCGGCCAGTTTCGAGAGATGAAGATGCATTTCTCCCGGCGCTCGCGAAGCTGCAGCCTCGCCCAGAGCGCGCGCCGCCTCCTGTTCGAGATAATCGCTGTCTGCGCGCAGAAGTTGCGAAAGGGCGAACAGGCTGTGCCCGGCGCGCGGATTGAATTCCTTTTCGAGCAGGGGCATGAGTGTGTGGCGCACGCGGTTGCGGTCGTGCCGCTCGTCCGCGTTGGTTGCGTCCTCGCGGAACTCCAGACCGTTTGCGCTCATGTACTCGCGCACGAGCGTGCGCGGCGCGGCCAGCAGGGGCCGGACGATGTTCCCCGAACGAAAAGCCATGGCGGCCAGCCCGCGCAGGGACGCGCCGCGCAACAGGCGCAGCAGCATGGTCTCGGCCTGGTCGGACAGAGTGTGAGCCGTGGCGATTCTCTGCGCGCCCAGGGCTTCAAGCGCACGATCGTAAAACGCCATGCGCTGCTCCCGGCACGCCTGTTCGAGCGACGGCCCGCCAGGTGCGAGCATGCTCGGGACATCTACGGTTTCGGTGAAAAATTCCAGTCCGTTCGCCGCGGCCAGCCCGCGCACGAACTCCTGATCCGCGTCCGCATCAGCCCCGCGCACGCCGTGGTTCAGATGCGCCACGCACAGGCACACGCCGAATTCCCCCCCCAGCCGTGTCATGGCGTGCAGCAGGCACACGGAATCCGCGCCCCCGGACACGGCCAGGGCCACCCGTGAAACCCCGGGCGCAAACAGCGCGTGCTCCGAGGCCGCGCGCCGGATGATGTCGAGAATGTCCTGCCCGCTCTGCGTCATTGCGTGAATTATAGCAGCAAACGGGACCGGCTCGTGGCGGCGCTTATTCGGGAATTGCGCTTGCGGACGCGAACCGCGGCTCGTGCAGGGGCAGCAGGATGTCCGCGGCTTCCTTGACCTTGAGCATGATGTCGTAGGCCTGCGCGGGATTCACACTCGTGCCGGGGGGAATGACTTCCATGTCCAGGGCCAGAATCTGCCGGGGCGGGAAAAAATTCTCTGTGATCACGCAGAACCCGGTGATCACGGCCAGCCCGCCCGCGGTGTCCACGAACACGCTCATGCCGCCTTCTGTGTGCGCCGGTGTGTGCACCATGCGCACGCCGGGCGCGATGTCCGTGTCCTTTTCCACGAGCTTGAACTGGCCGCGCGATTCCGGCTCCAGAATGTAGTCTTCCATGTAGCGGAAATCCAGGGGGTGCGGGTCGTGCGCGTGTTCGAGTTCCGCGGGATGCGCGTATATGGTTGCGTTAACGCATTTTTCGTCGTTTTCGCAGTGGTCGTTGTGCAGGTGGGTGTGAATCACGATGTCTATGTCCGCCGGGGCCAGGCCGTGGCGCGCCAGGCCTTCCTCGAAGGTGAAAATCTTCCCGCCGATGTTCTTCTCCCGGTCCGGGGATTGTATGGGCATCATCTCGCCTGTGTCCACGAGGATTCTCGGCCCCGCGCCCTCGATGTACCATGCATAAATGGGAATGGTGTACGGGGTTCCGTAATCGTGCTGGTAGGTCATCATGCCCTTGTCGAAAACCTTGGTTCCCATGACGATGGGGCGGATTGTGCACAGAGCCATGAGGCGAGTCCTCCCGTTCTGAACGCGGCTGCGGCCGGATATGCGTTCCTGAAGATTAACTTAATGCGCGGGGCCGTGATCTGCAAACCGGTTACAGCGGTTGAAGGGAAGGCGTCAATCGAAAACGCCGCGTTCGCGCATGCTGGCGAAGCGGCCGTTGCCTCCAATGACGATGTGATCGAGCACCTCGATTCCGAGCATGGCGCCGGCTTTGCGGAACTCGCGGGTCACGGCGATGTCGTCCGCGCTCGGCTCGGGGTCGCCGCTGGGGTGGTTGTGGGCCAGAACCACGGCGGCCGCGGCCTCGCGCACGGCCTCGCGGAAGGTTTCGCGCGGATGCAAAACGGTGCTGTTCAGAGACCCCTCGGAGATCTGCATGACCTTGACCACTTCGTTCCTGGAGTTGAGCAGCAGGATTTTCATGACTTCCTTTTTGAGGTGCTGCATTTCCGCGCGGAGCAGGCTTGCGGCGTCCTCGGGGCAGGTGATGCAGGGGCGCGCGCCGTCGCGCCACGAC
>JAGUYV010000299.1 GCA_020061125.1 bacterium
CCAGGATGCCGCCCATGGAGCCGCCCGCGAACCCGATGCGCGCTGCATCCACCTCTTCGGGCCGCGTCTCCAGAAGGTCAATGCCCCGGCGGAAGTCAATCACCGTCTGAATCATGGCGTCGCGGGAAGAGTAGCCCAGCTTGGAGTACATGCTCTTGCCCTCGACCTTGCGTTCGCCGTGGTATTCGGCGTCAATGAACAGGGCGCAGTACCCGGAGCGTGCGGTCATGTCCGCGGCGCGGAACGCGTCATCCTTGCTTCCCGTGTATCCGTGCATGAACAGATAGCATGGCGCCGGGCCGAGGTGGTTTCCGGGCTTCACGAAATAGGCCGTGACCCTTTTGTCGTGCGCGCTGTCATACGCCCAATGATAGATGGTGTACAGATCCGTTTCTTTTTCCACTCGTTCTTCGAGGTTGAAGGGAAGGTCCTTGTCGTATTCGAAGAACCAGGAGAACTCCCACACCGGTCCGATGGCAGAGTTGTCCGGGCGCGCCGGAGTGGTGAGCGCGGTGACAAGAAGCATTGTGAACAGTAGTGGCAGGGGCCGGAATGCGCGCGCGGGAACCATTGTGTTTCCTTTCTTTAATGCGGAAGTTAGCGGGGCAGCGGAATCAGCTTGTGCCCGGCGAGGCGTCCATTTTCAAATGAGTAGATGCGCACCGCTCCTTTGTTCATTGGTGAGGGCGGCACGGTTTCCTGAATGTCTTTGATGCACCCGCTTTTCGAAGGTTTGGTGATGAAGACTTTGGTGTTTCCGGAGGAGTCCACGAGGAGGCTGTGGCTGGATGCGAAGAATTTCCGGGAATCCTCTTCACGGTTTTTCAGAAGCTCCTCGAAGGGCTGTTCCGCGCATGCTCCGGGTTGCGTGTCAATGGGAGCCGTGAGCAGAAATGCATGTTCGCCGAATCCTATCGTGCGGGGCAAGGCGCCGAACAGGGGTTGCTGCGACGGGTCCGCGGACGCCGCAAAAACCGGGGCGGGCATCTTCTTGAGGATGTCAAGGAATCGCGTTACGCGCTCGGGCGCATTCGACGCTGTGAGCGCGCCCGTGATGAGAATGAAAGCGGGTTTCTGTTTTGCGGCGAGTTCGGCGGTGAGTTCCAGCTTGATGCCGGTGTTTTCGTCAACCAGGGGATCGTGTATGTGCACGACCGTGAACGAAGCCGGAAATTCTTCGACCAGAAACACGGCTTTGATGGATGTGTCGTAGTTGCCGCCCTTGTGCGCGGTGATGTTGTAAAGGCCCTGGGTCATGCCCTCGGGGATGGCTGCGGAAAACCGGTAGGTTCCGGTCGCGGGGTCCGCAACTCTGGTGATTTCCGGGAGTTCCACGCGACCTTCAGGAGAATCCAGAAACAGATGGAAGCGGCAAGCGCAACTGTTGTAAACGGATTCCGCCACGTCCACGATCAGCGCGCCGCCTGGATGCGCGAACTGCGGGGCCGTGGATATGGGCGCTTTGATGAATGAGAGCGCGCCCGCGCCGTCGCGCGCATGAACCGGGCATGCGCACAGGGCGAACGCCAGCGCAAGTATCAGCAGCGGGAAGCGAGTTTTCATGGCGGACAGATCCGTTTCATCAGAGATGGCGCTCTGCGCCGGGAATTAGTATAGCGAAAGCGCAAGCCGATAAAAACACCGGCGCTATTCCGCGGGGGTGTTCTTGAGCATGTTGCGTGTCTGTTCGGCCAGGCGGCGGCCGACCTCCCACTCTTCGTCCACGGCAAGGTGCGCGCCGCTGTCGAGCAGATCCTGAATGTGCATATTGTATCGTGCGCGAGCAATGATCAGAGCGTCCGGCGCCAGAATGCGCACGCGTTCGATGATGTGGCGCGCGGCGCGCGTGTCGGGAATCGTAACCACCACGGCGCGCGCCCGCCGCACGCCCGCATGTTCGAGTATGTCGGGGTGCGAGGCGTCGCCTATGTGTGTGTGAATGCCCTCGTCATGCGCGCGGGCAAGTGACGCGGCGTTAAGATCCAGCACTTCCACAGGCTCGGAAAGCCGATGCAACTGTTCGGCCACGCAACGGCCCGCGGGACCGTAGCCGATGACCAGAACCGGGCTTTTATCGTGGCCGTGATCCCCGCGCCCATCCGTTGCGGGGCTGTCCCAGCCAAGCAGAGCGCATGCGCGCCGCGCCAGCGGAACCGCAAGCGAAACCTGGTACGAAGCAAGAAACAGGGTGCCGACTGTTACGGCCAGGGCCATGGAAAACAGGTCTCCCTGCAGCAGACCCGTGGATGCGGCCACAGTGGCGAGCATGAAGGAAAATTCTCCGACCTGCCCGAGAGCCAGTCCCGCAGCCGCGGCGTGTACGCGCGCGGCGCCGAACAGCCGCAGCGTCAGGGCTGTGATCACGGTCTTGCCGGCCGCCACGGCGATTACACCGGCCAGAACCAGGGGCGCGTTCGCGGCGATCCAGGCCGGGTCCGCATACATGCCCACGGAACTGAAAAACAAAACGATGAACACAGCCTTGAGACCCGACGCGCCCGCGCGCACCTGCATGGCGAACGGAGATTCCGCCAGAAGCATTCCCGCAAGAAACGCGCCCAGGGCCGGGGACAGGCCCACGGCGTGCGCGGCCCACGCCGCGCCCACTCCCATGAGGACCGCCAGGAGCACGGACAGTTCCTGGTTGCGTTTCAGTTCCGGCCTCAAGAGAATTCTCGGGGTGATCAGGAAGAACA
>JAGUYV010000215.1 GCA_020061125.1 bacterium
CGCTGCGACTCGCCGCCGCTCAACACGCGGAACGGCCGGTCCCGCAGATGCCAGGTTTCGGTCGCTTCCATGCTTTCGCGCACGATGCGCTCGTCCTCGGCGTCGTCGAACGCCATGCGCTTCTGGTGCGGGTTGCGCCCCATGGCCGCAATCTCGCGCGCGTTGAAGTTGAACTCCACATGCGTAACCTGCGGCACCACGGCCACGGCGCGGGACAGCGCAAGCTGCGTCATGCCCGAGAGGTCATTGCCGTTCAGCAATATCCGCCCGCCCCGCGGACGCAGCGCCTTGCTGATCACCTTCAGCAGCGTGGTCTTGCCGGACCCGTTGGGGCCGAGCACGCCGAAGATTTCGCCGGACTCCACGCCGAAGCTCAAGTCCTCGATGATGGGCGCGCCGCGGTAGCCCGCGCGCAGGTTTTGAACATCCAGCACGGGCATCAGAATGAACTCTGCTTTCTCTTGAGAATGAGCAGGAAAAACGGCCCGCCCACCAGGGCCGTGACCACGCCCACGGGGATTTCCGTGGGCGCCGCGGCCGTGCGCGCCACCACATCCGCCACACACAGCAGAGCAGCCCCGGTCACGGCCGCCACGGGATACGACAGCCGGTGATCCGGCCCCACCAGCGCGCGCGCGAAGTGCGGCACCAGCAAGCCCACGAACCCGATGATGCCGCTGATGCTCACCGCGCACGCCGTGAGCGCCGACGCCGCGATGAACAGGATCCGCTTGACCCGCTCCACATTCACGCCCAGGTAATGCGCGTCGTCTTCGCCCAGGGTCATGACATTGAGGTCGCGCGCATAATAGTAAATTACGAGCATGGCTGTCGCGCCCACGGCGCCCACCAGACCATTGAGCCGCGCGTCCGCTATGTCCAGCCGCCCCATGAGCCAGAACACGATGCTGTGCAACTGCCGGTCCGTGGACAGGCTCATGATGAACATGATGGCCGCGGACATGATGGCGTTCACGATCACCCCGGACAGGATCATGCTGAACATGGAAAAACGCGCGCCAGTGCGCGACAGCGAGTAAATCAGCCCCATGGTGAACAGCGCGCCGCCCACGGCCAGGAACGGAATGGTGTAGAACCCCAGAAGGAGATGGACTTCGAGGATGATGCCCGCGGCAACGCCGAGCGCCGCGCCGCTGCTCACGCCCAGGATGTAAGGCTCGGCCAGCGGGTTGCGCAACAGCCCCTGAAACACCGCTCCGGCCACGGCCAGGCACGCCCCTGCAATGATTCCCGACAGCAGCCGCGGCCAGCGCAGCGACAGCAGGATGATCCGTTCCGGCTCGTCTCCGCCGCGTCCCGCGAACGCGTCCCGGATGTAACCCCAGGCGCGCGCCGGGGAGATGCTTTCCTGTCCAAGGCACAGCGACAGCAGGATCACCGCGCACAGCACGGCCGCGAGAATGAGCATCACGAACGAAAACCTGCCGAGCTGTTTTTTCATAAGGAACCGAGGCCTCGATTACTGCTTTCCGTAGATTCGTTCTTCCATTTCGAGCAGTCCCTGAACGAGCCGCGGGCTGGGCCGGTGGTACAGGTCCGGGTCCAGATCGCCGAACACGCGGCCGGAGCGCACCGCGCTGATGCGCTCCCAGCCGGGCCGCGCGCGCACGCGCTCCAGAGCGCTTTCCCCGTGCGTGCCATGACCCAGGAAAATGACTTCCGGGTCGCGCAGAATCACCGCTTCAACGCCCACCTGCGGATAGGCCTGATCAATGTCCGCAAAGATGTTATTGCAGCCGAGGATGTCCGCCATGTCGTTCAGAAATCCCTGTTTGCCAACCGTGAAGATCGGGCCGTAGTCAATTTCCACATACACGCGCGGAGCGCGCGGCTCGCGCGCATGGCGGGCGCGCACGGTTTCCACCACCTTGCGCAGCATGGCTACGCGCTCTTTGGCCTTGCGTTCCACGCCCAGCATGCGGCCGATCTCGATGACCATTTCAAATACATCGTCGAGCGTCTGCGGTTCGAGGTCCACCACATTCAGGCCCAATGATTTGAGTTTGCTGTAAGATGGATACGCCGAGGAATTGGTCATGAGCACGAGGTCGGGCTTGAGGGCCACAATGCGCTCGATGCTCGGCTCGCCGAATCCGCCGATGGACGGTATCTTTTTGGCGTCCGGCGGGTAGTTGCAGTGGTCCGTGCGACCCACGAGGCGGCGCTGTTCGCCGAGGAAGAAAATGGCTTCCGTGACGCCGGGCGCGATGCTTACGATGCGTTGCGGAGTTTTGAGGCCCGCCGCCTTGGCCGGGGCCTTGCCGGAGCTGGGTCCGCGGCTGCAAGCGGAGAAAATGAACCCTCCCGCGAGAAGCGCGAACAGGGCCGCGAACGCGGCCGGGAACATGGTTTTGCGGAGAAATGCGGGCATTAAAAATCGCCTCTCCTTTCCCTCCGAAAGAAGCCGGCGTGCGGGGTAAAGTGCGGGCGGGTATCCTGGCTTCCGGGTCGTCCTCGGGGCCGCTCTTCCCGGGCGCGCGTGGTGCGCCCAGTGAGATGTCCGGCCGTCGTCTCCGGATACAGTTGCGGGGGCAGCGCCGGCCTTGCACCGGCTTCCCGCGCCCGCCCCGCAAGTCGGGGCTGGCTCCGCACGCGGCGCGTGCGGGCTAATTCATCCTAATGGCGCGGTTGCGCAGCGTCAAGCCGATCCAATGAGCCGCGTGCCCGCCGCGTCCAGGGTTTCCAGGGACAGAATGCGCTCGAAGGTTGCGTTCGCGGCTTCGTCGGATATCACGCCCGCGGATTCGCGCTCGAACTTCTGCACCACGCAAAGGCGCTTTTCTTCGAGGTTCCATCCGGCCGCGCCAAAGGGCACATCCTGCTCGTGCTCGAACTCGCCCGCGGCCGTGCGGATGCAGACCCGCGCGCCGAACGCCATCTGGAACTCGTTGGCTGTGGACGCGAGCAGGGATTCGTCCTCCACCGGACCCTGGTCTTCTTCGCCGGTGATGAATTTCTGCAGCGCCTTGCGGCCTTCCTTGAGCAATTCGCCCACTTCCCTGCCGCGGCTCACCAGCAGGAACGGGGACGCCATGCCGAAATGCGACAGCATGTTGCGCACCGCGCCCACGCTCAAGCTGCCCACCACCTTGCGCAGGTCCACGAGGTTGGTGAACGCGTCCACCAGCGCCTTTGTGTATTTGATGTCGTGTCGCACATGGATTTTGCGGATCAGTTTCCACAGGGATTCGTCGGCGATGCGTTCGGGCGTGAATTGTTCCCAGGAGAGGCGGCCGTCGCTGATGCCCGCGGCCAGGTTGTAGGGCAGGAAGAAATTGAGCGTCTCGGGCGCGCTCAAGGTATGGCGCACGAAGGGCAGGGCGGACTCGTCCATTTTCACGGTCATGATGCTCGCGTGCGCGTCCACGCGCTTGACCTCGGCCGGCGCGATTTCGTTGTTTTTGAGAATCTCGAACAGGCAGTCCATGGCCGCGTCCAGATACGCGCAGCCCGGATAGATTTTGTACGAGAGGGTTTCGCACAGCCAGTTTTTGCCGAGCGCGGAAGTGAGCGCGGAGAGCAGGGGGGTGAAAGAGAAAGTGGCGCAGAATCCCTGCGGGTGTTCGAGGATGTCCTGCGGGCCGGATAGGCCGCTGGCGGCCATGTGGGCGGCTATCACGCCCTGGGACGCGGGCAGGGCGGCGGTGAGCAGCTTGGAGCCGCCGCCCATGAAC
>JAGUYV010000513.1 GCA_020061125.1 bacterium
CCTGGACGGCGCGCGCATGGACGCGGTGCTGCGCCTGGCGCCCGCGCCAGGCGCGGAGCACACTATGGACCGTGTGTGGATGTCCGTGGTGGACATTACGGACCGCAAGCGCATGGAACTGGCCCTGGCCGAATCCGAAGAGCAATATCGCACCCTGTTCGATTCCGCCAGCGACGCAATTTTCATTCACGATCTCAAGGGCAATTTCATCCGCGCCAACCGCACCGCCTGCGAACGCCTGGGATACTCCAACGAAGAACTCCTGACCATGACCCCCGGGGACATAGACGCCTCGGACCATGCGCCGCAGGTGCAGGAGAGGTTGCGCCTTGTCCGTGAAAACGGGGAATTCATATTCGAGTCCGTTCACCGCACCAGAGAGGGCTGGGAAATTCCCGTGGAAGTCAGCTCCCAGCTTATTCAATACCAGGGCTGGCCCGCCATATTGAGCGCGGCGCGAGACATTTCGGACCGCAAGCAGGCCGAGCGCGAAATCCGCGACCGCGAGGCCCAGTTCAACGCCATCCTCGAAAACGCGCCCCAGATCGTGTTCCTCAAAACCATCTCGGGAAATTATCTTTTCGCCAACAGAACCTTCGAGGAACTGGCCGGGATTCCGGCCCGGGACATAGTGAGCCGCACAGATGCGGATCTGTTCGGAATCGGGGTAGCGGAAGATCTGGCGCGCAACGACGCCGAGGTGCTTTCCAGCAGGTCCCCCCTGCATTTCGAGGAAAAATTCGTGGTCAATGGCCGCGAGCGCGTTTTCCGCGTGGTCCGTTTTCTTGTCAGCAACTCTTCCGGCGCACCCTACGCCATCTGCGGCATGGGCGCGGACATCACCGAACAACTGCGCGCCCGCAGCATGCGCGAGATGACCGCGCGCGTTCTGGACCGGCTCAACAGGCTCGGCGATCCCGGTGTGGACATCAAGGACATTCTGCGAATCATCCAGGATGTGACCGGCTTGCAGGCCCTGGGCCTGCGCGTGCGCGCACAGGGCGATTTCCCCTACGCCGCCACCCTGGGAATGGACCCGGATTTTATCCGCACGGAAAATTCGATCTGCGCGAGCGAATGCAACGGGCACGGAGACAAGACACTGGAATGTTTCTGCGGGTTCGTGGCCGGGGGCCAGTCGCTGTTCTCGGACCTTCCGGGCATCACGGTTTCCGGTTCGCTGTGGACCAATGACCTTCCGGGGCTGCCGGGGCAGGTGGATCAAAGCCGCCTACCGGACAATATCCGGGGCCGTTGCATCGTGGATGGATTCCAGTCCGTGGCCCTGGTGCCCCTGCGCGCGCACGGAGAAATCATCGGCATGCTCCATCTTCTGGACCGGAGGCCCGGCCAGCTTTCCGAATCCCTCATCAGCGCGTTCGAGGAACTCGGAGGCTCCATCGCCATCGCCCTGTCCCGTTTCGACGCGGAGCAGGCCCTGCGCCGGTCGCGCGAGGCACTGGCCGTGCGCAACGAAATCGCCCTGTCCTTCCTCACCACCAAGGACGATGATATTTTCTCCACGGTTCTGGACATCATTCTCAAGGCCACAAACAGCTCCATCGGCGTATTCGGATACATTGACGAGCGCGGCTATTATGTATGCCCGAGCATGACGCGCGGCGTGTGGGATCAGTGCTCCATGTCGGACAAGAAACTGGAATTTGCGCCCGGCGAGTGGGGCGGCATCTGGGGCCGCGCTCTCAAGCAGAAAACCCTGATCTGCCGCAACGAGCTGTTCGCCGTGCCAGACGGGCATGTGCCCGTGTCCCGCGCCATGGATGTGCCCATCGAGTATCAGGGCCGCGTGATCGGCAATTTTCTCGTCGCCAATAAGCAATCGGACTACACGGTATACGACCAGGATCTGTTCCAGACCATAGCGGACACTTTCGCGCCCGTGCTGCATTTCCGGCTCCAGAGCCTGAAGCAGGAGCAGGAACGGCGCAGGGCCGAACAGGCGCTGGAGCGTGAGCTTGAGGCCACGGCCGCCATCGCGGGCTTGGCGCAAGCCGTGCTCTCCCTCGATGATTTCGGGGACATCTGCGAGCGCGCCCTGGATGCCTCGAAGACCCTCACGCGCAGTCAGTGCGGGTACATCGGCACCGTGGAGCCGGACTCCGGCATGTTTGCATGCAAAGCCATGAACCCGGACGCGCGCGCGGATTGCGGCATTCAAGGCGCGCCCGTGATGTTCGACCGGTGCGCGGGCCTCTGGGGCTGGGCGCTGAAAAACAAGTCCGCATTTATGAGCAACGACCCTGCAAACGACAGCCGCGCTTCCGGCCTTCCGCAGGGGCACATTCCCATAGAGAATTTTCTGGCCGTGCCCGCCCTATTCGGCAATGAATTAGTGGGCCAGATCGCGGTGGCGAATTCGGCAAACGGTTACGCGGATCGCGATGTGAATTTTGCCAAACGCATCGCCACGATATTCGCCATAGCGGTTCAGAAGGATCGGGCGCAGCGCGCGCTGCTTGAAAGCGAGGCGAGGTTCCGCACCATCAGCGTGGCCGCGCAGGACGCCATTGTGATGATGAATTCCCGGGGCGAGATAACTTTCTGGAATCCCGCGGCCGCCGAATTGTTCGGCTACACCCAGGAGGAAGCCGTGGGATTGAAACTGCACGGCGTCTTGACCGGGGGCGTGGACGAGCAGAGGTTCTTGCGCGGGCTTTCACAGTTCGCGCGCACGGGCCGAGGCGCCGTGATCGGGAATGTCATGGAAGTCGGCGCAAGAAACAAGAGTGGGCGCGAGTTCCCGGCCGAGGTGTCCATTTCCTCTATCCGCATCGGCGGCGAGTGGCACGCCGTTGGCATCATCCGGGACATCACCGAGCGCAAACGCTTTGATCAGGCCATGCGGTCCATTGTGGAAGGCACGGCCTCGGCCACGGGCGGCACATTTTTCGATTCGCTGGTGCGCAGCCTGTCAGCGGTCCTCGGCGTAAAGTATGCCCTGGTAGCCCGGGTCGAGCACGGGAGCAGCGTGGCCAAAGCCGTTTCCGTGTGGGCGGGAGACGGCCTCGCCCAGCCCATGGACTACGACCTCAAAGGCACACCTTGCGCAGTGGTTTACGAGCCAGACGCGGATGTGTGCTTTTATTCTGATGACATACAGCGTCTTTTCCATGAAGATACGCTGCTTGTGGACATGGGTGCGCAAAGTTACATGGGTGTTGCCATGCATGACTCGATGGGCGCGCCTCTGGGCCACATCGCGGTGCTGGACGATAAGCCCATGCGCGACGATCCGGGCGCGCGCAGCATTATGAAAATCTTCGCCGCCCGCGTGGGCGCGGAACTGGAGCGCCTGCGCGCCGAGGAACAGCTACGCCGCCACCGCGACGATCTCGAAAACACGGTGCGGCGGCGCACAGCGGAACTTGAACAGGCCAACGAACAGCTCTCCGCCCTGTCCCGCATGATTATCACCATGCAGGAGGAAGAGCGCGCCCGTTTGAGCCGCGAGCTGCACGACCAGCTCGGCCAGCAGCTCACAGCCCTGTCCCTGGAGCTGCAATGGATCAGGGAAACTGCGGGGCAGGGGGCGGACGGCCTCGAGCCGCTCACCGGCATGGTCTCGGAAATGGCCACCGAGGTGCGGCGCATCTGCAAGGGCCTGCGGCCTATGATTCTGGATCGCATGGGCCTGTCTTCGGCCCTGTCCGCGCACATCAAGGAATTCGCCGCGCATACAAGCATCGCCTTACGGCACAGCATCGAGCCGCTGCGGGACATGGACATTGACTCAACAAAAGCCATCAGCATTTTCCGCATCATGCAGGAAGCCCTGAACAATGCGGCAAAGTACTCGCGCGCGGACTCCATATTTGTATCTTTTGAAAGAAATGACGGTTCGCTCGTGCTGACAGTGCTGGACGACGGAGTGGGCATAGACCCGGACCGGCAGCGGCATCAGGGTCTGGGCCTTGCGGGCATGCGCGAGCGCGCCGCGCTGTGCGGCGGCGCCGTCGAGATCACATCCGCGCGCGATCAGGGAACGCGCGTCGTGTTGAGCGTGCCCGTGGAATAAATTGTTTTCTCTGTTCGGTGTGCGCGTTAAAATTTTATTTGGACCCGTTGAAGAGGGGGGTGTTTTCATGATTACTGTTCTGGTCGCGGACGATCACGCCATGGTGCGCGCGGGTCTGGTGCGGCTGCTCGAGTCCAGAGAAGACATCTCGGTTCTGGGCGAGGCCGGACTGGGCCGCGAAGCTGTGTCCATGTGCCGCAACCTCAAGCCGCAGGTCGTGCTTCTGGACCTGGACCTGCCCGACATTGACGGCATCGAAGTCACGCAGCAGATTCTGTCCGTGCAGCCCGAGGTGCGGATTCTGATTCTGACCATGCACGACAGCGAGGACTACGCCAACCGCCTCATTCAGGCCGGCGCCGCGGGCTTCATCGTCAAGGGCAGCGCGCCCGCGGAACTGCCCGAGGCCGTGCGCCGCGTGGCCTCGGGGGGCACTTACATCACGCACTCCATGATGGAGCGCATGATTTTCAACCGCCGCGAAAAATCGGACAACCCGATTTCGACCCTGTCCGACCGGGAGCTTCAGGTGTTCACCAAGTTTGCCCAGGGCAAGGAGATCCGGGAGATCACCGACGAGCTTGGGCTAAGCCCCAGCACCGTGGGCACTTACAAACGGCGCATTTTCGAAAAGTTGAATATCGGCAACATGGCCGAGCTGTTCCGTCTGGCCATGCGCCACGGCATTATCAAGGATATCTGAAAGATCATTCGCCGGATTCAGCGAAGCGAAAAGATTTTGCGGAGCCGGTGATGGAAATACAGGGCCGCAGAGAAGCCGGTTTTAATCCCTGAATTCCTGGGGAACCCTTGGTTTCCCCATTAGCCTCTGGATTATCCTTGCTTCTGTTTTTCCACTGCGGCTCTTGCGGTTGTCACTGCTTTTTGGCTTTTGGCGCGGCCTTTCGGACCGTGCCTCCGCTCTTCTTCCACGGCGGCCTAGTGAGCGCTTCGGCCAGCGCTTCGTCTATGGTTTCCACGAACACGACATTCAGCTTCTCGCGCACGCGCGATGAAATTTCAGTGTAATCCTTCTCGTTTTCTCTGGGCATGATGATGGTGCGGATGCCGGCCCGGTGCGCGGCCAGCACTTTCTCCTTGATGCCTCCCACGGGCAGCACCTTGCCGCGCAGGGTGACCTCCCCGCTCATGGCCACCGTGCGCTTGATGGGGATTTTTGTCAGCCCGGAAATCAGAGCCGTGGCCAGGGCCACTCCCGCGGATGGGCCGTCCTTGGGCACCGCGCCCTCGGGCACATGCAGGTGCACTTCCATGGCGTCGTAGAAATCTTTTTTCAAGCCGAAGTCGTCCGAATGCGTGCGTGTGTAGCTCAAGGCAGCCTGGGCCGACTCCTTCATCACATCGCCGAGCTGGCCGGTGAGGCGCAGCGTGCCCTTGCCGGGCATGAGCGTGACCTCGATGCTTAAAATCTCGCCCCCGGCGCTGGTCCACGCCAGACCCGTGGCGCAGCCCACTTCGTCTTCCTCGCCCATGACGCCGTATCGGTACTTGGGCTGTCCCAGGTATTCGGCGAGATTTTCGTGCGTGATTTCCGCTTTCGAGAATTTTTTTCTGGCCTGCTTGTGCTCGATGATTTTCAGCGCCTGCTTGCGGCAGATGGTGTTGATCTCGCGTTCGAGGTTGCGCACGCCGGCTTCGCGCGTGTAGCGCCGGATGATCTCCATGAGCGTGTCTTCGCCGATTTGGATCTGGGTTTCCTTGACGCCGTTCTTCTCCAGGGCTTTGGGAATGAGGAAGCCCTTGGCGATTTCGCGTTTTTCCTCCTCGGTGTAGCCGGGGATCTGGATGACTTCCATGCGGTCGAGCAGCGGGGCGGGGATGGGCTGCGTGAGATTGGCCGTGGTTATGAACATGACCTCGGACAGGTCGTAAGGGATTTCGAGGTAGTGGTCGCTGAACTCGAAATTCATTTCCGGGTCCAGGACTTCGAGGAGCGCAGAGGACGGGTCGCCGCGGAAATCCGTGCTCATTTTATCCACTTCATCGAGCAGGAACAGGGGGTTCTTGACTGCGGCTTTTTTCATGGCCTGAATGATGCGGCCGGGCAGGGAGCCGATGTAGGTGCGGCGGTGGCCGCGGATCTCGGCCTCGTCCCGCACGCCGCCCAGGCTGGCGCGCACATACTTGCGGTCCAGGGCGCGCGCGATGGACTTGCCCAGCGAGGTTTTGCCCACGCCCGGAGGCCCCACCAGGCACAGAATCACGCCCTGCGCCTTTTCGTTCTTGAGTTGCTGAACGGCAAGATGCTCCACGATGCGCTGCTTAACCTTCTCGAGGCCGTAGTGGTCCTCGTCCAGAACGCGGCGCACCGTGGCCACATTCAGGTTTTCCTTTGTGCGCTCGGACCACGGCAGGGACAGGATCCAGTCAATGTAATTGCGCACCACCACGGCCTCGGCCGTGCCGAAGGGCATCTTTGACAGGCGTTTGAGTTCGCTCTCGATTTTCTCCTTCACATATTTGGGCGGCTTGACCTTCTTCATCCGGGTCTTGATTTCCTGGATTTCCTCGGTCTTTTCGTCCTGCTCGCCCAGTTCCTTGTGAATGGCCTTGAGCTGTTCCTTCAGGTAGTACTCCTTCTGGGATTTCTCGATCTGTTTTTTGACCTGCGTCTGGATGCGTTTCTGGATGTCGAGGAGTTCGAGTTCGTGGTCCAGAATTTCAATGAGCGTGAGCAGGCGCGCTTCCGGCTCGCTGGCCTGAAGCACGCTCTGCTTTTCGCCGACCTTGAGCACGAGCTGCGAGGTGATGAGGTCCGCGAGGCGGCCCGGCTCCTCGATGGAGGTGGCCGAGGTGTAGGCCTCGGGGGGCAGGGTGCGGGTGAGGCGCACATACTTGTCGAACTTGGACAGCACATTGCGCATCAGCGCCTCGGTCTGCAGGTTCCGGGAAACATCCTCGAAAAGCTGGCGCACTTTGACCGCGAAATAAGAATCAGTAATGAGGTATTCGAGAATTTGCACGCGGTGCGCGCCCTCGATGAGCACCTTGATGGTGCCATCGGGCAGCTTGACCATGTTCAGCACTTCGCACACGCAGCCCACATCGTAGATGTCTTCCACATCCGGGTCGTCCACGCCCGCGGATTTCTGCGCCACCACCACGATGCGCCGGTCCGACATCATGGCCTCTTCAAGCGCCTTGATGGATTTGCCGCGCCCGATGAACAGCGGCACGATCATGTACGGAAATATCACGATGTCGCGCAGCGGCACCAGCGGAAGATTCATGATTTCCTGCATGTCCGCGCCAATATCGCTGTTTGTCGTTTCTTTCTTTTTGTTTCCCATTGTCTGGCATCTCCTCTGGCGGAATCATATACGAAACGCCGTGCCGTGACAATATAATGCGGCCCGGGGGCGAACCATTACGCATGGAGGATTTCAAAGGTTGCGGGTGAATCGTGCGCGGAGCGCGGTCAGGCGGTCTCTTCCCTGGGCGGCGCGGGGATGTCCGCGGAATCCAGCAGGGACACGATGGACACATCGGCGTCGCGATCCACATGCTGCTTGTCTATGATGCACTTGCCGATGTTCTGGCGCGACGGCAGTTCGTACATGATGTCGAGCATGAGATTTTCGAGAATGGAGCGCAGGGCGCGCGCGCCTGTCTTGCGTTTGATGGCCTGCTTGGCGATGGCCTGCAGGGCTTCCTTGGTGAAGCTCAACTCGGCGTTGTCCAGTTTGAACAGCTTTTTATATTGTTTGACCAGCGCGTTCTTTGGCTCGATGAGGATCTGGACCAGGATCTCCTCGGTGAGGGGTTCGAGGGACGCGATCACGGGCAGACGGCCGATCATCTCGGGGATGAGGCCGAATCGGAGCAGATCCTCGGGCAGGGCCGAGCGCAGGATCTCGCCCACTTCCTCGGTCTTGCTGCTTTTGTGCTCGGCGCGGAACCCGATGATCTGGTGCCCCACGCGGTTGCGGATAATGTCCACCAGCCCGTCGAACGCTCCGCCGCAGATGAAGAGAATGTTGGTGGTGTCAATTTGAATGAAGTCCTGGTTGGGGTGCTTGCGTCCGCCCTGCGGCGGCACATTGGCCACGGTGCCTTCCATGATTTTCAGAAGCGCCTGCTGCACGCCCTCGCCGGATACGTCGCGGGTGATGGACGGGTTATCCGTCTTGCGCGCAATCTTGTCAATTTCATCAATGTACACGATGCCGCGGCTGGCTTTCTTGACATCGAAGTCCGCGGCCTGAATGAGGCGCAGCAGAATGTTCTCCACATCCTCGCCCACATAGCCCGCCTCGGTGAGGCTGGTGGCGTCGGCGATGGCGAACGGCACCTCGAGCATCTTGGCCAGGGTCTGCGCCAGCAGGGTCTTGCCCGTGCCCGTGGGGCCGAGCAGCAGGATGTTGCTCTTTTGAATCTCTACATCGTCCGAGCTGTTTTCCTGCGCGTTCACGCGCTTGTAGTGGTTGTACACGGCCACGGACAGCACTTTCTTGGCGTGCTCCTGGCCGATGACATACTGGCAAAGGAAATCGAAAATCTCGCGGGGTTTGGGAACGGACTGGATTTCCACATCGAAATCGCTGGACTTGTAAAGTTCTTCTTCGATGATTTCATTGCAAAGGTCAATGCATTCCTCGCAGATGTACACGCCCGGGCCGGCCACGAGCTTTTTCACCTGGTCCTGGCTTTTCCCGCAGAAGGAGCATCGCAGTTTGCTTTTGTCGTCTGTGAATTTGAACATTCTCCGTCCTCTCGTTACCCTGTTGCAGTTCCCCGGCGCATGCGCTGGAATCGGTTATACATAGTATCGCGCGGCACCGGATTTTTTTTCATTCCACATTCCCGATCACAGTATAAGAAGCACAGGCCGGAATGCGGCGGAAGCCTGTTATTTCCATTTTAGCGAGATACCGGAATGCGTCCATGTATTGCCGCAGATTTTTCAACCGCCCGGGAATTGCATTGCAAAAAAACAGCGCAACCGGGCGTGAACCCGATTGCGCGTTGTTGACCATAATAAAGATTCAGCGTTCGCCGGGCATCAGCACCTGGTCAATGATCCCATACTCCTTGGCTTCGTCGGGCGACATGAAGAAATCGCGGTCGGAATCTTTCAAGACGGTTTCGATGGGCTTACCGGTGTGGTTGGAGATAATCTCATAGAGTTTCTTCTTCAAATACTGTATTTCGTTATTCTGGATTTCGATGTCTGCTGCTGTGCCGGAGAACCCGCCGCTAGGCTGGTGGATGAGAATGCGGGAGTGGGGCAGTGAATAGCGCTTGCCCTTGGCGCCCGCGCACAGCAGCACCGCGCCCATGCTCATGGCCTGGCCGATGCATACTGTGGAAATGTCGGGCTTTATGTACTGCATGACATCGTAAATGGCGAGGCCCGCGGTCACCGAGCCGCCCGGCGAATTGATGTACATGTCAATGTCTTTGCCGGCGTCTTCTTTTTCAAGAAAGAGCATGGCGGCGATGATCACATCCGCCATGCGGTCTTCCACGGCGCCGCCCACAAAAATGATGCGGTCCTTGAGAAGCCGCGAGAAAATGTCGTAGGAGCGTTCGCCACGGCTGGTCTGCTCGATTACAAAGGGGATCAGTGTCATTCTTTGATTTCTCCTTCGCTGGGTTGGGCGGCGGGCGCGTCATCGCCCGCGGCCTGGTTCTCGCACTGTTCCTTGTACAGGGCGCGCGTGGCCAGGAACGAGGTGACTTTGTAATCTTTGAGGTCCGCGCGCACCTGGCTCATGAACTCGCGGTCCTTGGCGATTTTCCGGATCTGGGTTTTGGTCAGTCCGTTCTGGGACGCGTACTGGGCCAGGGCCATGGACAGCTCCTCGGCCGTGAGCTCCATGTTCTCGCGGCGGAAGATTTCGTCGTAGATGAACTGCTTCTTAAGGTTGGCGCGCGCCACCTGCTCTTCGTCGCCGCGCAGTTTTTCCTCGGTCAACCCGCGCGCGGCCAGCACTTGCTCGAAGTCCGGCCCGTCTGGATTCTGTTCGAGCATGTTGCGCAGCTTTTCCATGCGCGACTCCACTTCCTCGTCCACCAGCTTCTGGGGAATATCCAGATTGGTGCGTTCGAGAATCATGGACATGACGCGGTTGCGCAGGGCCTCGTCGCGGATCTGGCGCTTGTACGCGGAAAGGTTGCGCTCCACGCCCTTGCGCAGCGCCTCTTCGGTTTTATAGGCGCCGATGCCCTTGAGGAATTCCTCGTCAATTTCGGGCAGCACGCGCTCTTCAATTTTCTTGACTTCAATTTCCACCTTGACATTCTTTTCGGCCAGATCCTGGTTCTGGTAGTTGGCCGGATACTTGACCATGAAATCCTTTTTCTCGCCGATGTTCGTGCCCGAGATCTTGTCCTCGATTTCGGGCAGGATTTCCTTGTCGCCGAGGTGGATGGTTACACCCTTGGCTTCGTCGTAAACGGTTTCCGGATCCTTGCCCTCGAGATCAATGATGGTGAGTTTGTAATCGAGGGTGACACGGTCGTTGATCTGGGCGGGGCGCACCTCGGCGTCCTTGTGGGTGGCCTTTTTCTTCCGCATGTTCAGAATGGTCTCTTCGACTTCTTCGGGGTCCGGGGCCACGCTTTCGGACAGGTCAAGCTCGAAGCGGGAGTAGTCGCCGACCTCGAACTCGGGGAGCACTTCGACTTTGGCGCGCACCACCATGTCCTTGCCTTCCTCGACCGTGGGCCAGGGGTCGAACTCGGGCGAATCCGTGGGGATCACGGTGAGTTCATCCAGGGCTTCGGAATAAATCTCGGGCAGGAGATCCTGGAGAAGCTGGGCGTGGATGCCCTCGGCGCCGAACATGCCGTTGAGGATGTGGCGCGGAACTTTGCCCTTGCGGAAGCCCGCGATTTTCTGGGAGTTGGCGAGGCGGGAATACACGCTCTGGAGCGCGGAATCAATGCGCTTGGCGGGAACCGTGATTTCGATTTCCGCGATGTTGTCTTCCCGGGACAGGATTTTTGCGTCAGCCATGTGTCAACAGCCTTTCTTGATCGTGAAATGTCGCTTATGGGCGCCGTTCATGGGATATGCGGGGGCCTGCGAGTGTTGCGAATCAGAGAACGGATGAGCGTGGCGTGAATGCGTCGAATGTGTCAAAAGAGGAACGGACACCCGTTTCTGCCCCAGAGCTGCGTCGAACAAAAAAGCGGGAGACGGGATTTGAACCCGCGACCCCTACCTTGGCAAGGTAGTGCTCTACCACTGAGCTACTCCCGCGTGCGCTGCGTGTTTCGTGTCAAGAATCAGGTGCTGCTCGGCTCGGGCCTCGGCGTGCGCCCGGCATGGGCGAGGAGAGACTTGAACTCTCACGGGTCTCCCCACCAGAACCTAAATCTGGCGCGTCTGCCGGTTCCGCCACTCGCCCGAGTCCGGTTCTTCCCCGCTAGTGGGTCGTATAGGGATCGAACCTATGACCTTGGGATTAAGAGTCCCCTGCTCTACCAGCTGAGCTAACGACCCGTGCGCGATCCCCGTTCCCGCGGCGCAGGCGCCGCGCTGACAGGGAATATGCGTCCGCGACTCGCGCGGCCACATCGGTTATTATAATACTTTTTTCTTTTGCCGCCTCCTGCTTTCAATTCCCTACAGGATATAAAAATATATTCAGCAATGCCCGGATGATCAAGAAAAATTCCCGAAAAGTTATTTCAGGATGTCCTTGAGGGCTTTGCTGGGCCTGAACGCCGGGGCCTTGGTCTGCGGGATCTGGATTTTCTCTCCGGTCTTGGGGTTGATGCCCATGCGGGATGCGCGGCTCTTGACCTTGAACGCGCCGAACCCGCCGATGTTGATCTCCTCGTCTGCCTTGAGGCAGTCGGTGATGGTTCCGAATATGATTTCCACGGCCTGGCCGGCCTCTTTTTTCGATATGTTCATTTTGTTCGCCAGTACATCAATGAGCTGGAGTTTGTTCACTTTGACACCTCCCTGTAATTATCGCGCACGGCTCTTCGCCATGTGCCGCGACCTTGCGTATTATACCCAAAAAGCGCTATTGGAACAAGATTTTTGAAAAATATGCAGCCCTGTTCGGGGGCGGGTTTTCAAAGGCCGGAAAACTCCGTCTCTCTCACGCGGATGTGATCTTCGTCACATGACCGCAATTTCCACGCAGCCCGGCCCGCTGTGCGTTCCAATCACGGGTCCGATCTCGCAGGTGAAAATTTTGATGGAGCCGAATTTGGATTTTATCAAAGCCTGGGTGGCCCTGCATTCCTCGGGGGCCAGGGCGTGGCCGACAATCGCGATAGATGGTTTGTGTGGCAGAGACGACAAATAATCCATAACTTTCTGGATCGCCTTCTTCTGGCTGCGCGCTCGCGAGGCCGGGGCGATCACTCCGTCCTTGATGGTGAGAATGGGCTTGACATTGAGCATGCCGCCGATCATCTGTCCGGCCAGGCTCAAACGGCCCCCGCGCTGCAGGTATTCCAGCGTGTCCACCACGAAGAACATCCTGATTTTGCGCATGGAGTCCTCGATGATTTTGAGGATTTCCTCTTTGCCCGCGCCGCGCGCCGCGGCCTGCGCCGCCGCATGCACCAGCAGAAACATGCCCGCGGACACCAGCCCCGAGTCCACGGGAACCACATCCACGCCGGACATGCCGTCGGCTGCGGACTTCGCGGCCTGGTAGGTGCCGCTCAATTTCTCGGAAAGGTGGATGGAGATGATGGCGTCGTGGGTTTTGGCCACATCCTCGTACAGCATTTTGAAGTCGCCGGGCGACGGCATGGAGGTGGTGGGCAGTACCTTGGAGCGCGCCAGGCGGTTGAAAAACGCGGCGCTGTCCATGTCCACCCGGTCCTTGAAGGTTTCGTCGCCGAAGCGGACATTGAGCGGAACCATGGACACATTGAGATCCCACGCCAGGGGATCGGGCATGTCGCAAGTGCTGTCTGTGACGATCTTGATGCGGGCCAGGGCGGGTGGCTCCTATTCTGCGGTTTGGGTTCTGCGGTTTACGGCCGCGGCGAAATATCCTGCGCCGAAGCCATTATCAATATTAACAACAGCCACGCCCGGAGCGCAAGTGTTGAGCATTCCGAGCAGCGCGGCCAGGCCGCCGAAGGATGCGCCGTATCCGATGCTGGTGGGCACGGCGATCACGGGCGCGCTCACCATGCCGCCCACCACGCTGGCCAGCGCGCCTTCCATGC
>JAGUYV010000433.1 GCA_020061125.1 bacterium
GCGGCCACGGATTCCCTTGATATCCTGGTCGCCGAAAGCCCCTCGCCGGGCCGCGCTTCCGGCGGCGGACCCGGCGCGTTGCCCACGCCCGGGGACGATGGCGCAATGGCCGCAAAACCTTTCTCCGAAGCCAAAGCCATGCTGCGGGAGCTTGAATACGGCAACGCGCCCGAAGGCATCGCTTGGAACATCGCGGACAGATTCGAGTCCTCGCCCGCCATCTCCGCATCCCGCGCCGCAGTGGCCGAGGAGGCCGCGCTTGGCGCCACATCCAGATCCCCGGTGCGCATGAAATCCGCTGCCGCGGACAAAGGCGCAAAACCCGATGACAAAAAGGCCAAACCGCCCGCGCTGAACATCACATTGAAAGCGCGTAGCGGACAGCCCCACGCGCAGCAACAGGCCATCTTGAAGCAACTCAAGCCCCATCTCGATTCCGGCGCCGCGCAGATTCAAAACGGCAAGCTGGTCCTCAACATGACCGCCGATGAAACCCTTGTGATCCTGCAATCCATCAACGAGCAACAGGCCGGAACGGCGTCGGTTCCCGTGCCGGAAAAAATGCTCAAGAACGAGATCGCCAAACCCGAGCCGCGCATCGTGAACACGGAGATTATCTTCGTGTCCGACGATTCCGCGCCCGCAACCGCCACCCCGGCCGCGGACAGCGAATAATTCGCATTCCGGGCTGCGGCGCTTCCGCATTCATTCAAAACTTTGTGAATATGTTCTGTCCCTTTTCGGGCCTCCGGCCGCTTAAACCATGGTCACGGAAACGCCGGTGCGGGAAATGGCGCAGTCCAGAACGCGCGCGCCCGCTGCGTTGAGCGCTGCGCGCACGGCGTCCCGTTTTTCCGGCGGCGCGACCGTAACCATGCAACCTCCGCCGCCCGCGCCGCAGATTTTGCATGCCAGCGCGCCCGCAGCCTGTGCCGCGGACATCATGGTCTCGATTTCTGGCGTGCTCACGCCCGGCGCGATTTTGCGCCGGTGCCGCCACTCTTCGTCGAGAAGACTGGCGAAGGCGTCCAGATCCCGGGCGCGCAGCGCTTTGAGCATATCGTCCGCAATGCGCTTGATGGTGTTGAGGTGCTCCCTGGCCTGCGCATCCCCGTCCACATAGGCCTTGAACATGTTCCAGTTGCTTGCGCCCGAAAATCGCGGCGCGCCCGCGAACGAGACGATCAGGCGCTCGTCCAGGGCGAGAAGGAAATCTTCATCGCCGCTGATGCGCTCGTGGCGGTTGCCGGCGTGCTCGAAGTGGATGGCGCTCAATCCGCCGTAAGTGGCGCCGAAATGGTCCTGCTTGCCCGCGGGCACCTGGATGAACTCGGCTTCGATGTTGCAGCCGGTGTCAATGAGCTGATCCCTGGTGTAGTCCGTTCCGTTAAGCGCCTGGAGCGCATGGCTCACGGCGATGAGCAGCGTGGACGATGCGCCCAGCCCCGAGCCTTTGGGCACATTGTTTTTCGTATGCATGACCATGCCCTGTTTCGGGGGATAGAAGCGCACGATGCGCGCGAGGAACCCGAGCGGGCCGTCGGGGTCGAGCGCATCGGCGCCGGGAGCCGACTGCTCCACGCCGAGATCCTCGGAAACGATCACGATGCGGCTGTCGTCCCGCGGCTCGATGGTCACTTCGCTGGTGAGGGTAAGGGACACATTCACGCTCACGGCGCGGTGCATGAACACATGCAGGGGATAGATGTCGAGCGTGCCGCCCGCCAGATCGGCGCGCATGGGCGCAATGGCCTTGATGAGCATGGGGAGCCGCCTCCAGAAATGTGCGAGTCCCGGCCTCGGGCCGGAAGTCATGCGCACAATTATAGTTGGACGCATGGATCCCGCACAATACGCCGCGCTTCAGTCCGGGGCCTCATCAAAGGGTTTGCCGTATCGTTCGTGATAGCAGTGGTAGCACAGGGTTTGGGTTGGGATTTCGCGGGCCTGTTGATCGAAATAGTAATGAACCTTGAGGCACTCGCGGCACGCGAACCGTCCGCAGGCCTCGCACCGGTTTTCGCGCCCGGGCGTGAACTCGCGCCCGCACACGGCGCAGGGCATGTCCGTGAAGCCTTCATCAAAAAAACTGGACATGGCGGGAATCTCCGGTGCGTGGATCAGTGACCGGCCGCGGCCCACGACCTGATGGTTTGCATGGCGCGGCCGTCGTAGATGCCGATGGGCAACAGCTTGTCCGGCTCTTCCACGCGCATGAACAGATAGTTGGGGCTGTAGATTTCCATGGCCTGCTGGATGGTGGGCGCGCCGGTGCGGATGATGCGCTCGTAATCTATGATGTTCCACGAATCCGTGTCCGGATCGCGGTAGGCGGTGACTGCGTGGTTGATGGAGAATCGCCTTTGCTGCTGCGCACCCATCACGGACTGGCTGCTCTGGAACGCGACCACGAAAGCGGAGTACCCGTTGCGCGTGAGGATGTCGGCCTGGAGCCAGGAAGCGGACCGGCAGGTGGCCTGCGCGCCCGCGAACACCTCTTCGGGCGAGTTCAGCGGCCCGCTGTCGCCGTAGTCGCCGTATTGCAGGCACTTGCTGTACTGGGAAACCAGCTCGGGCGTGACCAGCGTGGAGGCCAGATCGCCGTAGGATGCGAAGTCGCCGCAGGTGATGCTGCCCGTGTTGAAGTCCCAGCGCGCATCCGGGTTGCCGAACGGCTCTTTGTAATTGTTTTCGGGGAGGAAGGGCAGCGGGTCGCCGGGCGCGGCGCCGC
>JAGUYV010000092.1 GCA_020061125.1 bacterium
ACAGGAAGCCGCGCCCAAACCGCCCCCTGCCCCCAAGGTCCAGAAATATGTGTCCGCGGACGCGCGCGCCAAGGAAAAAGTGCGCGAGGAAAAGGAAGCGGCCGAGGCCGAAGCCGCACAGGACTCCAAAAAACCGAAGCGGGACGAAAAAGACAAGCCCGAAGGGGAAGCCGCGGCCGAGACGCCGCCCGCTCCGGGCAAAAGCGGCAAACGCCGCAAGGACAAGCGCGACGACGCCTACCGCGACGCCGAAGCCGCCAAGAAAGCCAAGGAAAAAGAACGCCTTCCCAGCGGCTCCAAGCGCTACGACGCCATCAAGCAGAAAAGCACGGCCCAGGTGCGCAAGGGCCAGAAAACCACTTTCATCAAAAAACGCGGCGGCAAAGGCGACCCCGCGGATGCTCCCGCTCCCGTGGTCGAGCACAAGAAATCCATCAAGGTCGCCGGCCCCATGACCGTCAAGGAACTCGCCCACGAAATGGGCCTCAAAACTTCCGAGATCATCATGTTCCTCATGAAAGACCTCAACCTCATGGCCACGGTCAACCAGACCCTGGATGTGGACATCATCAAGCTCGCGGCCGCCAGCTTCAACATGGAAACCGAGGAAGTCAAGGGCGCCAAGCCCGGCGCGCTCGCGGACGACCAGATCCCCGAGGAACTCATCGGCCCCGCAAGCGCAGAGAACATGCAGCCGCGCCCGCCCGTGGTCACCATCATGGGACATGTGGACCACGGCAAAACCAGGCTTCTCGACACCATCCGCCACACCAATGTCATTGACACCGAGTCCGGCGGCATCACCCAGCACATCGGCGCGTACCAGATTACGCACCAGGGCCGGCTCATCACCTTCCTGGACACCCCGGGCCACGAGAGCTTCACCGCGCTGCGCGCGCGCGGCGCAAAGGTCACGGACCTCGCCGTGCTCGTGGTGGCGGCCGACGACGGCGTCATGCCGCAGACCATCGAGGCCATTGACCACGCCCGCGACGCCAATGTGCCCATCCTCGTGGCCCTCAATAAAATTGACAAACCCCAGGCCAACCCCGACCGCGTCAAGCAGCAGCTCTCCGAAAAAGGGCTCCAGCCCGAAGAATGGGGCGGCGACACGGTCACCGTGGCCATCAGCGCCAAGTTCAACAAGAACATTGACGAACTCCTGGACATGATTTTCCTTGTCACGGACATTTCCGAACCCAAGGCGGACCCCACGCGCAAGGCGCTCGGAACGGTCATCGAGGCCGAGATGGACAAGGGCAAAGGCCCGTGCGCCACGGTGCTGGTGCAGGAGGGAACCCTGTATGTGGGCGACTTCGTGGTGGTGGGCCTCACCCGGGGCCGCGTGCGCTCCATGGAAAACGACCGCGGGGAAAACCTGCCCATGGCAGGCCCGTCCACGCCCGTGCGCCTGTACGGCCTGGATTCCGTGCCCGAGGCCGGCGACCAGCTCTTCGTGCTCGAGGACGAAAAAACCGTGCGCGAGATCGTGGACTCGCGCCGCCAGAAAGACCGCGAGGAAAAACTGCGCTACGAAAGCCGCGTGTCCCTGGACGACCTGTTCTCGCGCATCCAGGACGGCCGCATCAGCGAATTCAAGGTCATCATCAAGGGCGATGTGCAAGGCTCGATCGAGGCCATCACCCAGGCGCTCCAAGGCATCAAGCACGAGGAAGTGCGCGTGAATGTGATCCGCTCGGATGTGGGCGAAGTCAAGGAAACCGATGTGATGCTGGCCGCGGCCGCGGACGCCGTGATTCTGACCTTCCACACCGGCGTGAACCCCGCGGCGCAAGCCATGGCCGCGCACGAGCGCGTGGACATCCGCCACTACGACATCATCTACAAGCTCATTGACGATGTCAAAGCCGCCATGGCCGGCATGCTCGCGCCCCAGTTCCACGAGGAATACAAGGGCCGCGCCGAGGTGCGCCAGGTGTTCGCAAGCTCCAAGTTCGGCAACATCGCGGGCTGCTATGTGGAAGACGGCGATCTGTTCGGCAACACCGTGGCCCGCGTGCTGCGCCGCGACAAGGAAATCTACAAGGGCAAAATCCTGTCCCTGCGCCGCTTCAAGGACCAGGTCAAAACCGTGGCCCAGGGCTACGAATGCGGCATCGTGCTCGACACCAACCTCGAATTCGAGGAAGGCGACAAAATCGAGTGCTACCAGGTCATCGAGACCCGCAGGGACACCATCTGAAGCGCACAGGACACGCCATGCTCGTGGGCGTCCTTCACATCGAATTGCACATTCCGCACGCCACCGGCCTCAAGGCCAGGCGGCAGGTGGTTCAAAGCATCAAAACCGGCCTGCGCAACAAGTTCAATGTGTCCGTGGCCGAGGTGGACCACCAGGATCTCTGGCAACGCGCAGCACTGGCGTTCGCCTGCGCGGGCAGCGACCGCGCCACCGTGGACGCCACACTCCAGCGCGTGTTCTCCATCATTGACGCGCGCACGGATTGCGAAGTCACCGCGCACCGCTTCGAGTTCCGCTGACGCCGACCTTGCGCACGGCCCGCGCGCTCTTACAATAATCAGGAACCGCCATGATACCGAACCGTCTCAAACGAGTGAACAACCTGCTGCAGGAAACCATCAGCGAGATTCTGCGCACCCAGGTCAAGGACCCGCGCGTGTCCGAATTCGCAAGCGTGACCGAGGTGCGCGTGTCTCCGGACCTGCGCGCGGCGCGCGTGTATGTCTCCATTCTGGGCGCGCCCGAAGACCGCGACAAGGCCCTGGCCGGACTGCAGCGCGCCTCGGATTTCATCCGCGCACGCCTTCGCGAATCCGTGAACCTGCGCCACATCCCCGCCCTGCACTTCGTGGGCGACGACTCCATCGAGCGCGGCGTGCGCATCAGCGCGATCATTGACCAGGCCATCGCGCGCGACACCGACGGCCAGGACTGACCCGCGCCAAGAGGCTTCCCGCCATGGAATTCAAGGAACTCGAACGCATATTGCACGGCCCGGAATCCTTCGCCCTGTTCGGGCACATCAACCCGGACGGGGACGCCATCGGCGCCATGCTGGCACTGGGCCGCGCGCTCAAGGCCAGAGGCAAGTCCGTGGCCTGGTTCTCCCTCGACGGCGTGCCCGGATTCTTCGAGCACATGCTTCTGCCCGGAGAAACATTTCTCGACAAGCACAGCGCCGCGCCCTATGACGCGCACAACCCGGACGCCGCCGTGCTCCTGGACTGCGCCACCCCGCGCCGCGCGGGCGACGAATTCGCGCCCATCATCAAGCGCGCCCCCGTGTCCGTGAACATTGACCACCATGTCACCAATGAAACCTTCGCCGCGCACAACCTCATCCTGCCCGCCGCATCCTCCACATGCGAAATCCTCTACGAATTCATGACCGCCTGCGCGTGGGACATCACACCGGACATCGCCGCGGCCCTGTACCTGGGAGTCATGTACGACACCGGCCGGTTCATCCACGGCAACACCACCCCGGCCGTGTTCCGCATCTGCAGCGGCCTGGCCGCGCGCGGCGCGGACCCCGCGTTCATCGCCAACGGCGTGTACAACAACCGCTCCCTGGCCAGCGTGCGTCTGCTCGGATACGCGCTCAACCACATGCAGACCACCGCGGACAACCGCGTGGCCTGGGCCGTGATCCCGCGCTCCGTGCTGCTGGATCTCGGCGCCACCGACATTGACACCGAGGGCATCGTGGAAGCCCTGGGCCGCTACTCGGGCTGCGAGGCGCACATGCTGTTCACCGAGGGGCCGGACGGCAAGTCCCGCGCCAGCTCGCGCTCCACGGGCCGCATCAAGGTCAACCAAGTGTGCCAGGTGTTCGGCGGCGGCGGGCACGATTTCGCCGCGGGCGCGCGCAATTTCATGCCCCTGAACGAGCTGGCCGAAAAATTCGTGGCCGAAGTCGTCTCCCGCCTGCCAGCGCGCACGGAGACATAACCCCATTGCGAACGCAGTCACTACGGATGGAGACATAACCCCGGCTGCGGATCGGGATATAACCATGCGGATGAGGGCATCGGGGCTGTTGAAAACCACTTCACCTATCGAGGATGTGACTCATACATTCGCAAGGCTGCGAAAAAACCGGGGACTGGGTCGCTTTCCGCAAGGAAAACGAAGCCTGTCCCCAGCGTTTTTTCGCCCCCCGCACTTTTTCAAAAACCCCGCATAACCCAAATCCGCACTGCGGATTTGGCATTGTGTCCCCGAAGCACCCGCATCGCCCCCCCATCGCACTCCCCGCATTCCCCCGTCAAAGCACACAAAAATCGTAAAAATCCTCGTCATTCCAACATGATTTCAGTTGGAATCCACGCCGCCTTCCCCACCCCTCAAGCTGTCTCAACAACCCTGCACCAGCCGCCAAAATATTTCATGCGAAAAAGGGATTTACTGGCCGGGGATATGGTAAAATATCAGCAACATGTAAACGCGCTGTATAACAGGTAAGGCAATAAAAGACAATCGGGTGCGGATAGCCAAGCGATATCCCTGTTTTTCGGGGCAAAACGGACCGCAAAAGGGACTGGAGCGGCATAATTTATCATGCTGTCCTCAAATCTCCAAAACAGTATGAAATATCATCTGTTATTTATTGCGCTTGCAGTCATATTCACTGTCATTCCAGTAAGTCTTCGTGCACTGGAGGACACGGATGGCGAATTGCGCTGGAATGAATTCCTGCAACATATTGAAGAATCGGAAAAACAGCACATTGAAGCATTGAAAAAGGATAGGGGCATTCAAATAACGCTTCTTATCAACAAGGGAGTCAAAACGAATCCTCTATACGAGACAGCACAACTTGCAGAACCGGATATTGCCTACATATCTCAAGGCGAGCACGATATCAGGAATCGCTGCTTGAACAACAATGGGGCAACGCGCAAGAGCACTCTTTGTGAATACCTCATCGGAGAAGATGATACCTATAGCGCAGGTCCATCCTCTTTTTTTGACATCAGCCTTGTTTCATTGATTCGCAATAGCTTTTTCAACGGTGTGTCAATTTATCGCATTCAGGATGTAATGGTTGACATGCCGACGTTTGGAGCTGTTTTCGCAGTACCGCATGATACCAAACAAGTCTATACAACACACCTGACATCGGATTCATTTCATACGAACAACCTGCCTGCCGACCAAGTTGAGAACAACTTCAATGCATTAGTGAAGCGCCAGCAACGTTTGGTAATAAATGATTCCAATATCCTGAAATACGTACTGTTTTTCTTATATCTGACATCAGAATATTCCGGCGAATATGTAATGTATACTCCGGAGCACATAAAGAAAGCTTGTTTCTACATTGGTATACCTTGCGAGTGGAGAACACCCAACGGTGAAATGCCAGATAATTTCGCTGAAGGCTTCGCAAAGGTTCAACCCAAAGCAAAACGCTATGAGGCCGATGGTGTTAATTACTTCACCCTACAATTCATGACTACCAACCGATGCGGAATAATGACATATAGAGATATCACTATTGCACAGAATGGTATTGTCAAAATCAACAAACTGCTTTCATTGAACGATTATCCAGCGATAACCAATCAACCTTGCAGTTGTTTTTGAAAGAGCACTCGCAATCAATTTAGCATGCGTTGTGACGACAGAAGACGAACGAGAGAAGCGAACGAAGCAGAGATACAAGACATGAAAATGCGTCTGACAATTCTGCTGGTACTCATAATAGAACTGTAGAACTATGGACAGGCCCCAGTTGCTTTCCAACATAGGCGATGAGTCTTGCGGTCGCAAAAAGCAGGGACAGGCACGCGGAAATTCGCCGCGTTCCCAGTCCCTGTTTTTTGCTGCTTTTGTATTCGTGTGCGGGGGTTGCGGGAATTACAGGGACTCAAAACCAAATTAATGTATAGTTGCAAAATGCTGACGGCTGTGCGCGGCGCGGGTTACGCGAAATGTTTTTTGAGCGTTCCGGCCAGGCGGCATGCCGCCGGTATGAACACAAAAGCGGCGTGGCGCCGCCGCACTCCAAAGCCATGCGCGGCGACCGCAGGAATACAGGGCCGCAGACCGCGCGGCGCGCGGCGCGGGTCCCGCTTGATGCGCGTTGCATGGGATCCCTTTTTGCGATTTGTGCCTGTACTGGCGGGAATTGCGGGCTAAAATACAGAATCGGCGCGGCGCGCGCGCTCATCCTTTGGAAAGGCTGGCCGTATCCATGCGCGAATCCTTTTCCCCGGACAACACGATTTTCGTGCAACTGTGCTTCGAGGGAACCGACCCCTACAGCCAGGCCGGCGGCCTGGGCACCCGCGTGGTGAACATGGGCGAGGCCCTGGCTGAACAGGGTTTCGAAACGCACCTGTTCTTCATCGGAGATCCGGACCTGCCGCACGAGGAGACCCGGTGCGGCGGCCGCTATGTGTGGCGGCGCTGGTGCCAGTGGATCAGCCGCCACCACCCGGCCGGGGTGTACGACGGCGAGGAGGGCAAGCTCGCGGACTACGCGAGCAGCGTGCCGCGGTTCGTGTGCGACCGCATCGCGCTTCCGGCCGCGGCGCGGGGCAAGCGCCTGGTGGTCATCGCCGAGGACTGGCACACAGCGGGCGCGCTCTGCAACCTGTCCGATCTCCTACACGCCCACGGAATCCGGGACCGCGCCGTGCTTATGTGGAACGCCAACAACACCATGGGCTTCCACCGCATTGACTGGCGGCGCCTGGGCTTCGTGGCCACCATCACCGCGGTCAGCCGGTTCATGAAACATATCATGTGGCCCCTGGGCGTGGACGCGGTGAGCATCCCCAACGGCATCCCCGGGCGCATGCTGGAAAAGCCGGACCCCAAGTCCGTGCGCGCGCTCCAGAAAGCGTTCAAGGACCGCGGCGCGGACCTGGCGCTGCTCAAGATCGGCCGCTTTGATCCGGCCAAGCGGTGGATGATGGCGGCCGAAGCCGTTGGGTTGCTGAAAAGGGAAGGCGTGCGCCCCTTGTTCCTGGTGCGCGGGGGCATC
>JAGUYV010000459.1 GCA_020061125.1 bacterium
CTCGCCCACGGACACGGCATGCGCCCAGATGCGGCGCGCGCCCGGCGCCTTGCGCAGGCACGCCGGATAGCGGCCATACCGTTCGTCCATGGTGCCGATGTACCGGATGTCCTGCCCGCCCTTGTACTTGAAGTACAGCATGAGCAACGGGGACAGGATCGTGAGGAGGATGTTGTAGGCGAAATAACTCAAAACAGGCGCGGGCCAGGGTCAGCCGTTTCTTTTATAGGGTCCGCTCTTGCCGCCGGTTTTTTCCAGCAGTACGATGCTTGCGATCTCGATGTCTTTTTGAACGGACTTGCACATATCGTAGATGGTGAGCGCGGCCACGGAAGCGGCGGTGAGCGCCTCCATCTCCACGCCCGTGCGGTCCGCGGCCCCGGCCGTGGCCAGGATCTCCACGCGGTCCGCGGCGGGATCCACCTCGAACGCGATTTCCACACTGGTAATGGCGATGGGGTGGCAGAGCGGGATCAGGTCCGGGGTCTTCTTCGCGGCCAGGATGCCCGCGGCGCGCGCCATGGGCAGGGCGTCGCCTTTGGGCAATGCGCCCTGCGCCAGCATGCCCGCGGTTTCAGGGTTCATTTTCAGAAGGGCGCGCGCCGTGGCCGAGCGTGCGGTTTTTTGCTTGGCGGACACATCCACCATGCGCGCCTCTCCGCGCTCGTTGAGGTGCGAGGATCGCGGCTCGCCGGTCACAGCTCCACCTCGCGCAGGAACTGCGCGGCGCGCTCTGGCGGCGTGGGGTTAATGTAAAAACCCGTGCCCCACTCGAACCCGGCCACATGCGTGAGCCGCGGAATGATCTCAAAATGCCAGTGGTAGTTGTAATTGATTTCGGAATTCACCGGGCTGGTGTGGATCACATAATTGTAGGGCGGATATTCGAGGGACTTGTCCAGGCGCTTGATGGTTTCCTGGAGCACTGCGGCCAGGGGCGCGAGCTGGTTGTCGGCCACGGACTTGAAGCAGGGCTGGTGCTCCTTGGGCAGGATCCACATTTCGAACGGGAAGCGCGCGGCAAATGGCGAGAAGCTGATGAAATGCTCGTTTTCGCAAACCACGCGCTGCTTGAAGGTGTGCTCCTCGTCCACCATGTCGCAGAACACGCAGCGGTCCTTGAAATCAATGTAGCGGCGCACGCCGTCGAGTTCTTCGAGGATGCGCTTGGGGATGGTGGGCGTTGCGATGAGCTGCGAGTGGGGGTGGCGCAGGGACGCGCCCGCGGACTGGCCGCTGTTGCGGAAGATGAGAATGGATTTGAGACGGCGGTCGCGCTCCAGGTCGCGCAGGCGCTCGCGGTACATCCACATGAGGTCGCGCACATGGTCCGGGGGCAGAGTCGAGATCGTGCGTTCGTGCTCGGGCGTCTCGATGAAAACCTCGTGCGCGCCGATGCCGCTCATGATGTCGTAAATGCCGCGCGCGCGCTTGTCCAGTTCGCCCTCGATATTCAGAGCCGGGAACTTGTTGGAAACCACGCGGATCTTCCAGCCGGGGGTGTTGGGCGTGGTGCCGGGGGCGCGGATGGCGCGGATCTCGGGCGGGGTTTTGTCCTCGTTGCCCTCGCAGAAGGGGCAGAACGCATCTGGAGGCCGCGGCGCGGCAGGCTCGAAGTCCGTGGGCCGCCCGCCCCGCTCGCTGGAGATGATCACCCAGCGCCCAACAATGGGATCCCTTCGCAGTTCCGACAAAGGCGCTCTCCTCCGGGGCCGCGCTCCGGCCCGAGTCTCTGTTTATTATAGCAGCACAGGCCCCGGATCAGAAAAAGAATAATCCCGCACGCGTTTACAGCGCCGGCGCCCCCACGCATTTTTTTGATCGCCCCCCTTGCGCTCTGAACGCCTGTAGCGTATAATTTTGTACAGCCGGATTACAAGGAGAGGTGCGCCCATGGTTGAAAAGCACACGAGATTCCAGAAACTGACCCAGAGGCAGAAGGCCATTTACGACTATATCGTGGAGCACGCCAAGGACATCGGATACCCGCCCACCATCCGCCAGATCGGGGACCGGTTCGGCATCAGCTCACCCAACGGGGTCAAGGACCACCTTCTGGCCCTGCAGCGCAAGGGCATCATCAAGCTGCACCCGAAAACCAGCCGGGGCATCGAACTGCTCAAGCGGCCCCAGCGCGGCATCCCGCTCGTGGGCCGCGTGGCCGCGGGCCTGCCCATCCTGGCCGAGGAAAACATCGAAGACCACATCACCATGGAGAACTTCTTCCCCACCGACGGGCGCATCTTCGCGCTCCAGGTCAAGGGCGACTCCATGATCGGCGACGGCATTTTTGACGGCGACATCGTGATCGTGCGGCCCCAGAAAACCGCCAGCAACGGCGACATCGTAGTCGCGCTCATCGAGGACGAAGCCACGGTCAAGCACTTCTACAAGCAGAGCCGCGGCGTGCGCCTCGAATCCTCCAACGAAAAATACGCGCCCATCATATCCAATTCCGTGGAACTCGCCGGCAAAGTCATCGGCGTGATCCGCAGGATGCGCTGACGCACATCGGTTGAACAACTCCAGAATCTGCGCGAAAGGCGTGAGCACAGCAAAAAACAGGGACTGGGACCGCGGCGTTTTTCCGTGTGCCTGTACCTGCTTTTTGCGGCCGCTGGGCTTATTAATCAGCCCCCGCAGGCTGTTGAAAACCGCCATGGTTCAAGCGGCGGCGGTTGGACAATCCCGCTCGTTCCATTTTCTCTGATTTTTCATGTATCATGATGCCGGGCAGCGCCCTTGTTGCATTTTCATTGCCCGGCGGTTATATACTGGGAACGGGAAGCCGTCGCGCGCGGCCCGGGCCTCCCGCGGCAATGAAAGGACCAGTTTTGAAAGAATTCCTTTTCCATCTCAAAACACGGTTCGGCGCGGCCGTGCGTCACTTGTTGATTCTGACCTTCAAACAATGGTTTTTCAAAGGCCACTACACAAGGCGCGAAGTGCTGTTCATGCTGGCGTGCAGATACGGCACCAAAGGCATCGAGATCGGCGCCTGCCACCACCCCATGAGACTGTGGCGCAGATTCAACCATGTGCTCTATCTGGACATCGAAACCAAAGAACAATGGAAGAAAACCGTCAGCCTGCCGCCCGCCGAGATCATGCGCGCCGTGCGCGTGGACATCATTGACGACGCCAACACCCTGGCCGCGGTCCCGGACAATTCCCAGGATTTTCTCATCGCCAACCATGTGATCGAGCATTGCAGAAACCCCATCGCCACCCTCGGCAACATGTTCCGGATTCTCAAGCCCGAGGGCGCGCTGTACCTGTCCATCCCCGACAAGCGATTCACCTTCGACGCGCCCCGCCAGGCCACGAGCATGCAGCATTTCCGCGACGACTATGAAAAGGGGCCGGAGGTGTCCGACGAAGCGCATTACAGGGAATGGGCGCGGTTTTACGAGAAACTCACGGACCCGGAAGCCGTCGAGAAACGCACCGCGGAACTGCTGCGCGATCAGATCAACATCCATTTCCACTGCTGGACGCCCGTGGAAATGATCGAGTTCTTCCTGATGCTGATAAGGGAATACGGCTTCAAATTCGATATCGAAATGATGTGCCAGAACGGCATCGAGACGGTCTTCGTTTTCAAAAAGCAATAATGCGTTGTTTGTGATGAATCCTCCCCGGCTCCGCCGGGAATGCGGTTCCGCCTCCGTGTTGCTGTTTATGCGAATTTACCGGCTTGCCGTGCTCCCGATTCC
>JAGUYV010000383.1 GCA_020061125.1 bacterium
CCCGACGGCGCAAGCACGGAAAAACCCGTGCTGTTCATCACCTCGGACCCGCCCGGCGCGAGCGTGAGCATTGACGGGGAGAAAATCGAACAGCCGACGCCGGTCCGCGTGTCCGTGGATCAGGCACAAGAAGCGGTCATCGAATTTTCCCTGCCCGGATACCTGACCAAGAGAACCACCGCCACCGTCAAACAGGACGGCGAAACTCAAATCAGCGCAACGCTCCAGCCCGTGCCGGATCTTCTGGGCGGGTTCGAGGTCCGGTGCGCGCCCGCTTGCGACGACCTGCTGATTGACGGCGCGCCCGCAGAGGGCGTCAAGCGCCCGTTCCGCACCGCGCGCGTCAACGCCTCGGCCGGGCAGCATACGCTCGAAGCCGTCAACGGCGTGAACACGCGCTCACGAACCGCGTCCGTTGAGGAGAACAAACTCACCACAGTGGAATTCGTTTTCGGGGAACAATCCGCGGCCCCGGCTATGCCGGCAATCGCGCAGCCCGCGCCGCAGGCATCATCACCCGGCGCGCCCCGCCAATCCCGCACGCCAGCCGCGCAGCCTGCGCCAAAGGCCAGAGTCGAAGTGGTGACCCCATCGGCTTCGGCCAGCGGTCCGGTTTCCAAAACCGGCCCCACCGCCAGAAACACCGCGGACAGCCCCGCATTCGTGACCGTGGAAGCCACATCCGCGCAGGGCGCGGTGCCCGGCTGCCGCGTCATGTTCTTCCAGGGCGGCCGTCTGGCCGCCACCGGCTCGTCCGGATCGCCCATCAAGCTCGAACCGGGATCCTACCAGCTCAAGGTCTCTCGCGACGGATTCGCCCCGTACGAAACGCAGAAATACATCGCTTCGGGATCGCAATCCCTCACCGTATTCATTTCGGGCAAATAGGAGGCACAATCGTTTGGCCCGCGAAATCGTAGCACACAAATCGTACCAGACCATCGTGGGAAGCGCGCCCGCGAACGGCGCCGAGCCGGAAGGCGTGTACATCCTCGACACCAACGACACCGCCAACTTCTTCGGCCTGTTTGTAATTTACAACGGAGACCGCACCCGCGCGCAGTTCGCGGTCGAGCATCTGCGGCGGCGCTTCTCCGCGTACTGCGATGTGTTCCAGAACCGGGACATCGCAAAACCCAGAGTGTTTTTTCAGGAACTTCTCACGGACATGCTGCGCGAGATGCAGAAAAACGGCATGGAGCCTGCGGACGGCGATTCCATGGCCGCAGTGCTGCTCAAAGAAGGCCGCGCCATTATCGGACGCCTGCGCAACTGCCCTATCTTTTATCTGCGCGACCACAAGTACCGCAATGTGTTCCCGTCGGCGGGATCGGGTTCGGGCAAGCTCGAAGTCACTTCCGTGACCGTGTCCAACAACGACATGATTCTGCTCTGCTCGCAGGACATGGTGCGCCGCATCACCAAACAGGAATTGCGCAGCCTGATCCTGTCCAAGTCCGACCCGGACGAAGCGTGCGCGCGCATCACTGAACTGGCGAACCGGTACGAGGAAGTCAAAGCCCCGCGCATCGTGCTCATGGGCTTGAAGCGCAACCGTGAAGAAAGCAAAGCGCTGTTGAACACGCGCAATATCGGGCTGCTGGCGGGCATCGCCCTGCTGATCCTGGGGCTGGTGTTCTGGCGCGAGATCAGCGGGTTCGTGCAGCACAGCCTCAAGTCTCGCATCGTGAGCAAAATACAAAACATGTCCGAATCCCTGGGCGGCGGCGGCGACAAGCGGAGCGGAGCGGACAGCCCCATGTACGAATTCGAGACGCTGTTCGACGGCCTGGCCGTGCCCTACGACATCGCCGTGAGCCGCGACGAAGTCTACTTCGTGGTGGATGACAAGGAGTCCCAGATTATCCGCTTCGATCCCTCCGACAAAAAGATGACCCTGGTGGGCAACGGACTCGACCTTCAATTCCCCACGGGCATCGAAATCATCGGAAATAATCTGTACATCACGGATTTCAAATCCACCGCCAACCAGGTGCTGATCATCAAAGCGGACGGAACCGTCGGCAAAACCATCAAGGCCGTGGACAAACCCGGCGTCGGCTCGCTGCGCAACCCCAAGGCCATCGCCGCGGATGCGGATTCCAACATCTGGGTGGCGGACCGCACCAACAACCGCATTCTGAAATTCAACATGCACGGGGACTACATCGGGAAAGTGCAGTGCAGCGCGGCGTTTTCATCGCCCAACGGTCTTGCCGCAGGGCCGGAGGGCCGCGTGTTCGCAACATTCAAGGACACCAACAATGTGGCGGTTATCGAAAAGAACGGCGCGCTCAAGGAGTTCAAGATCCACAGCGGCGAAGGCGCGAACGCCAGGCCGGTGACTTTTGACCAGCCCTCGGGCATCGCCGTGGACCGCAAGGGGTTCGTGTATGTCGCGGACCGGCAGAACAACCGCATTGTGGTGTCCGATCCGCGCGGCCGCGTGGACGCTATTCTGGACAAAAGCAGGAACAGAGATTTCGCCACCTACATGCCCTTTGGTTTGAAACTCGGCCCAAAAGGAAAATATCTATATATAGTCGGGAGCGCGGCGCTGTCCTATGACAGCACCTGCCAGTTCGAGGCCGACAAGTGCCGGGGCAAGATCTGGCGCATGCGCATTGAATGACCGCGGGCGGCGCGCGCGCCGTCCCTTGAACCCGCCCGCCGCCACGCGGGCCGCATCAGAAGCAAAAGGAGAACCGGATGTTACGCAACGCCAAAATCATAAGCGCACGAATCTTTGTGCCCGCGCTGGCCGCTTTGTGCATGTTCCTCGCGCCGCGCGCCTTCGCGCAGACCGCTTACGGAAACATGCAATCGCCGCAGGCCGCGGCCCCGGCCGCATCTTCCGAAGAATATGCGCGCATCGAAATGGCCTACACACAGGTCGTGAAATACTACAACAAAAAACTGCCGGACAACGAAGCGCTGCGCATCGCGCGCTGCATCCTTTATTACTCGAATTACTACAAGCTGGACCCGCGCCTCGTGGTGGCGGTGATCGTGCAGGAATCGCGCTTCAACCCGTCGGCCGTGTCCCATGCGGGGGCGCAGGGTCTGGGGCAGCTCATGCCCGGCACCGCGCGCTATCTGGGCGTGTCCAATTCTTTCGATGTGCAGCAGAACATTTACGGCACCGTGCGCTATCTGCGCGAGCAGTACGACCGGTTCCAGAGCAACCCGAATGTGCTTGATTACATGCTGGCCGCATACAACGCGGGGCCGGAGGCCGTGGCCAAATACAAAGGCGTGCCGCCCTACAAGGAAACGCGCAACTATGTGGTGCAGGTGAAAAAGCTCTACAAGTATTTCATGTACGGTTCATGACGGGAGTAGCAGCATCGCATGGATTTTGAACGCACCGAAGACGAACCCAGGCGCTACAGCTCGCGCGGCTTGAGGCTCAAGCTGCTGCTGTCCTTCAGCCTGCTCATCGTGGTAACCACGGCCATCATGTTCTGGCTCACCTATGACAGCACCAGCCGCCTGGCCGCGGACAAGGTGCGCCATCGCGTGGCCCTGCTCACCAATGTGTTCGCCATGCAGGTGAACCAGGAAATCGCGAGCGTAAAAGCCGGCGTGGAACTGCTGGCCGACGACAAGATGGCCATGGATCTGCATGCGAACAGTTCCTTGCCCAGGGACTATGCGTATGATTTCCTGCACAACATGGCTTTAGAAAATGCATATTTTCTGATCTACGACGCCAAAGGCCGCCTGATGTGCATCAACGCGGACCACGGCGCGCAATCCGCAAAAATCGAACGCATCGCACAGACTCTGGAAAAGATCCGGATCAGCAAGCGCAGCCGCACCTTCGTGTTCCGCGCGGCGCCACGGCGCGAGAACATCAACAAGCTGTACATCGCCACGCGGATTTTCGCAGATGACGGCGCCCTGCGCGGTTTTATCGTTCTCGAAAAGAAACTGGCCACGGCCCAATTCGGCAGCATCGTCCGGGACATGGACATCGGCGGCAACGGCATGGATGCCTACCTTGTGGACGCCTCCGGCGTGATCCTGTCGCACCCGGACCCGAAACTGATTGGCGCCAATGTGTTCGGGCCGGGCATGCCCCTGGAATCCATGCGCGGGAAAAGCGCAGCCAAATCCCTGGCAATGCTGCCAGAAGAATTTGATTTCAAAATCGGGCGCGAGAAATTCCTGGGCGCGTCCATGCCCGTGAACACGGAGCTTGGCTGGAAGATTGTGCTCATTCAACCATACGACGAGATTGCCGCGGCCGTGGCGCGCATCGGGCAGAGGATCCTGTTCGTAGGCGCACTGGCGCTGGTCACGGCGTTCGGCCTGGCCCTGTACCGCGCGCACCGCGTGCTCATGCCCATCGGCGAGCTGCTGAACGCGGTGGACGAAATCAGCCGCGGCGAATACTCCAAGCGCGTCAAGGTGCGCCGCCGCGACGAAATCGGCTCCCTGGCCCTAGCCTTCAACCGCATGTCCGGCACCCTCGAAGAAAAAATCAACGCCCTGCAGGAAAGCCAGGCCCAGCTCCGAGAGGCGTTCCACCAGCTTCAAATTGACGCGCGCAAGCGCGAGGAAACCAATCAGCAACTGCGCCGAAAGGTCAGCGAACTCACAAGCATCAGCGAAATCACCCAGGCCGTAAGCGCCAGCCTGGACCTGCAGACCGTGCTAGACACCATCGTGCGCACCATCAACGATGTGATGGGCTTCCGCTACTGCTCGATCAAACTGCTCGATGTCAAAAGCGGCACCCTGCTGGTGCGCGTGGCGTCCGGCCTGGGCGACGAATATGTGAACCGCCCGCCCACGGCCGTGGGCAAAGGCATCAGCGGCCGCGCGGTCCAGGAGCGCGCGCCCGTGATTATCGAAAGCATAGACACCGACGACAGCGTGGAACAGGCGCATGTGATCCGCTCCATCGGCATCCGATCCATGGTCAGCTTCCCTCTCATTACCAAAAACTCGGTCATGGGCGTGCTGAACATCTATTCCGAGGAAGAACACACCTTCACCGAAGATGAAATGCGCATGCTGGCCATCCTGGCCATCCAGGCCGCGTCCGCCATCGAGAACGCCCGCCTGTTCGACGACCTGCGCGAGAGCTACCTCAACACCATCCAGGCGCTCTCCATGACCATTGACGCCAAGGACGCCTACACCCACGGCCACTCCAAGCGCGTGAGCGACATCTCGGTGCTTGTCGGCAATGAACTCAAAATGGACAACGGGCAGCTCGAACTGCTCAAATATGCGAGCGACCTTCACGACATCGGCAAGATCGGCATCCCCGAGCACATCATATCCAAGGAAGGCAAGCTCTCCGTTGACGAATACGAAATCGTGAAAACCCATCCGCTCGTGGGCGAAACCATCGTGGAGCCGGTGCCGTTCCTCAATGAAATCAAGGATGTGATCCGCCACCACCACGAACGATACGACGGGTTCGGGTATCCCGACGGGCTGAAGGGCGACGACATCCCGCTCATGTCTCGCATCATCCTCATCGCCGACGCTTACGACGCCATGACTTCCGACCGGCCGTACCGCCGCGCGCTGTCTCATGAAGCCGCGCTCAAGGAAATCGAAAAGCACTCGGGCACGCAGTTCGACCCCGAGGTGGCCGCGGCGTTCATGCGCGTGTTCGGCAACAGGGATAAAGCGCAGGAAGTCATCAAACAAATGGTCTGACCCGCAGAGGTCATGCCGCATGGGGGCGTGACGCCATGGACGATGGCAAACTGGGCCTCAACGCGCTCAACAATCTGCAGCGCGCAAAAGACATCAAGCGCGTTCACGACGCGGCGCGCAAGAACAAAAAGGAAAAACGGGAAACCGACGACGGGCGCGCGTTCACGGATTTCCTCGAGGAGAACGAAAAAGTCGTGGAGGGTTTCAACGACTTCGTTCCCGAGGAGCCGATGATTCAGGCGCCGTCCGGGAAAATGCTGGAACTTCTGGGTTCGGCCGCGGGGCCGCCTCTGGTTATCGAACCCCTGGAGGAAGCTCCGCCCGCGCAGGACAAGGACGGCGAAAAACCCGCAAAGGACAAGGGCGGAGAGTGACGCAAGCCATGGCGGGCTTTCAAGCCATTGTGTCGGGCCGCGTGCAGGGCGTGGGATTCCGCTGGTTCGTGCAGCGCGCGGCCGAGCGCCTCGGAGTGCGCGGCACGGTGCGCAACCTGCCGGACGGCGCTGTGGAAGTCAACGCCGAAGCGAACCCCGCGGCGCTCGATGCGCTCATCGCCGAACTCAAAACCGGCCCCGGCATGTCACGCGTGGACTCCGTGGACTTAGTCTGGAGAAAAACAAACCAGGGTTACAGGGACTTTCGAATCACCCGCTGACCCTGCAAAGCATGGGCGCTCGTTGCCGCGCCCGAAGGGATCTCCCGCATGAAAAAGTACACCGACTGGCAGAAGTATGTAAAAGAACAAACCGAGAAACTGAACCGGATGCGCCCCGCCGAAGAAGCGCCGCGCACGAATGTTCCCGAGATTGACGGCGACCGGTTCACGATCCGCAAAAAAGAAACTCTGCCCTCGACGCCGCCCGAGACCCGCGACAGCAGCGCACGCCCAGGCGCACGACCCCTGCCTTCAGACACGCGCAAGCCCTTTTCCCAGGCGGTCCCGCAGCAATCCGCGGACGAATCCGGCGAACCCGCAACTCCCATCACCTCTCCTTTCGTGTCCGTGCAGGACATATGGAAATCCGCGGAAAAGACAACGCGGAAAAAACCCGCCGAGCACAGACAAGACAGCGCGGACCCCGGCTTCAAGGCGCGCGCCGCGCGCGTTCCCGAAGTCACGCGGGCCAAAAAGCCGGACCCTGTTCCAGACCCCCGCGCCCAGGCCGCACGCGAGGAATCCCGCGATGAAATCCTCGAACGGCTTATGAACCCGACCATCACGCTCGAAGAAGCCGCGAAAATCATGGGCGTGTGCAAGGCCACGGTGCGCCGCTACACGGCCATGGGCATCCTGCCCCATTACCGCACGCCCGGCAACCAGCGCCGTTTCAAGCTTAACGACATCATTTCGTTCCTGGAAAACCAGCGCCGCTGAACCCGGGGCAAGAACCCGCGCCGCGCCGCTTTGCAACTTTGACATTCAGCAACTCAACTTTTCTCTGATCAATCCGGCCCCCAGAATGGGCGCCGCTCCTGGACGGATTTCATGAACACTGCGCGCATCCAACGACCGGCATCCACAGCCGAAACCATCGTGGAGATCTTTCTCCTGCCCCTGCTTCTTGCCGTTCCTTACGCCGTGCTGCTCCAGCTTTTCCGGGGCGTGAACAGCGAGCCGAACTGGGTCTGGCTCTGGATCACCGTGGTTGCCGTGACCGCCGCAACCGTGGCGGCCTTCCATTTCCTGCGTCTCGAACTGGCGCGCCTGCCCCTGCCCTGGTTCGGCTCCGTGTATCTGGCCCAGACCGTTTTCTTCGTTTGCTTCTTCATCATCTTCAGTTCCCAGGAATCCTTCCGCCTGCCCCAGCAGACCCTGCTGCAGATCACAGTGTCCGCGTGCGCGCTGCTGTTCGCGATTCAAACGGCGTGGTCCGGCCGCGCTTACTGGCGCAAGACGCATCTGAACCTTCCCATTGCCCTGTCGCTGGCTTTCGCCCTGGTGTCCTTTGCGTTCTCTCCCAGCTTCTGGGTGAGCATGAAAGATTACATTGAGCTGGTATGCATCGCGATCCTGTTCTGGCTCATCGTCAACTCGTGGGACGCGCGCCGCCATTTCAGCCTCACCGCGGCTCTGGCCGTGCTCATCGGCTCTCTCATGGCGCTCATCGGCGTGGCCCAGCACTTCAACGCCAACGAACTCTATGGCCTGGGCCGCAACCTGGACCCGTTCTCCACTCTGGGGAACAAGAACTATGTAGCCGAACTCCTGGCCATGGTCACGCCCCTGGCCCTGGCCATGACCATTGCGGTACGCAGGCTGCTGCACAGGGTTCTTCTGTGGATCGGCATCGAGTTCATGCTCATCGTGGTGATTGTGGCCGAGACCCGCGGCTCGTGGCTCGGTCTCATCATGGGCCTGCTCGTATTGCTGTTCTACGGGCTGGACAATTTCGGCCCGCGCATGCGCCGCGCCCTGGCGTTCACCATCGCCGCGTTCCTGGCCAACGCCCTGATCATCATGTATCTGTCCCAGAACCAGTTCGTGTTAGGCCCCGGCCCCATCGCATACAAAGAGCGCTTCCTGTCCATGGTGCGGGTGCTGGACTCTGCGTTGGCGTCGCGGCCGCAACTGTGGTACGGCGTGCTCGGGGCCATCCTCGCCGCGGTTGCGATATCGCAATTCATGCTGCGCACGGCGCGCGCGCGCATCGCCGCCGCGATTTTCATTATCGCCGCCGCGGGCGTGACCCTGGCCTTCGAGCGCACCATCAAAACCCCGGAGCCGGCCCCGGTTCAGGCGCAGGCGGAGTCCTCGTACCAGAAGCCCCTGGACGACTCCATCGCCTCCCGCCGCTTCATCTACGGCGGCTCCATGCAGATGGTGCTCGAATATCCGCTGGGCGCGGGCATCGGCATCTTCAAGGTCCGCTATCTGCCCATGCTCAAGGACTATCTGCGCGACAACGGCATTGAGGAAATCCCGGGCTTCTTCAAGGATGTCAACGCCAAGGAAGCACACAATGAATATCTGCACACGCTCGCAGAGCAGGGGCCGATCGGTCTGTTCCTTGTGCTGTTTTTCATCATGCGGCTGATTCAGTATTTTTATCGCGTGTATTATCAGAGCCGCGACGCGTCCGTGCGCATGATCGTGCTGGGTGCGTTTTCCGGCCTCGCCGCCGTCGGCACCTCGGCCATGCTCGGGTTTCCGTTCCGCATCGTGCCCACGGCTGTGGTGTGCTGTCTGCTGCTGTCCCTGATGGTGTTCGCCGAAGCGCGCAACCGCGCAAGGGACGACGGCAAGGATACGGAAAACCCGGACAGCGCCCCGGAGATCTGGCGCGCGTTTTCCCTCTCGCCCGTGCCACGCGCCGTCGTGCCCGCCGCGGCGCTCGTGTTCGCCGTGTTCACTTCCTTCTATTCATACAGTTGGCAAAACGCAAACATTCTCATGAAGAAGGGGGACGCGGCTCTGCGCGCCGCCGAGGGCCGCCAAAATCCTGAAGAAGTGAAACAGCTCACCGAACAGGCCCGGGAGATTCTCGAAAAAGCCTTGAGCTACGATCCGGCCAACGGCGAGACCCTCATGAAACTCGGCATGTTCTACCAGAGCATGGCGCAGCGCGAGCCGGAAGCCTCGAAACAGCGCGAACAACTCTTCGACAAGGCCATTTCGCATCTCACGGAATCCCTCAAATACTTCGAGCTGCCCCAGTCGCGCCTCAACCTCGGCGCCGCGTACTTCCACAAGGGCATGCTCTATTTCTCCCGCGCGCGCACCCCCGAACATCAGCACCGCTCCGAGCAGCTTTTCAAACTCGGTTACGAGTATTTCGCCAAAGCCGAAAAGGAATTCGAAAGCACGCTGCGCATCTATCCCAACTACTCGCTGCCGCACTTCAACCTCGCGCTGATTCAATACGAATACGCGCAGCGCATGACCGAGCGGGAACAGCAGAAACGCCAGGAAGCGTTCCTGCTGCGCCGCGAGGCCCAGGCCCAGCCGCCCGCACAGGCGGAACAGGCGCTCAAACGAGCCGAAGAACTCGAACGAGACGCCGCCGCTCTGCACAAGCAGGCCATGGACCTTTATGATGTGGCCGTGCAACGCTTCAAAAAAACCCTGGAGATCGAACCCACCCTGGTCGTGGCCAGCTTCAAGCTCGGCATTTCCTACGAGCGCATGGACCGCCCTGATCTGGCGCGCGAACAATACGAGTCCACCATTCGCCTCACGGCCCAGTCGCCCACGGACAACGCCACCCTGGCCGACTCCTACTACAACCTGGGCATCATCTACTCCGCGGACGCCATGGAATACGCCTCGCAGGCCGGCGCCGTGGGCCTGTCCCGCGAGCAGCAGCAGGCCGTGTTCGCCTCCCACGATCTGTTCGTGGAAAAATCCCGCGCCATGTTCAAGCGCGCCATTGACCATAACTACGCGCACATCAAGGCGCACAACAACCTCGCCAACATCCTGTACCAGAAGGGCGAGGAGGACCAGGCCCTGTACCACTATGAGCAGGCGCTTTCCATTGATCCGAATTATCCCGAGGCCAAGCTGAACCTGGTGCTCATCATGCTCTCGCAGGCGCAGCGCTCGCGCGACATGTTCAAGTTCCAGGAGTCCCAGCGCTACGCCGAGGAAATGCTGGCCATGAACCCGCAGGGTTCGCAGCTTCTCAAGGTGCTGCGCATCCTGGGCGTGTGCCACCGCAACCTTGGCAACCTGCAGCAGGCCAACAACTACCTCACGCAGCTCGTGACACAGTTCCGCGGAAGGCCCGAGATGAACATGCCCGACTACTCCATGGGCGTGCTGAACCTGGCCGAAACCCGCGCGGACCTGGGCGACGCCGCATCGGCCATGGACCTGGCCCGGCAGGCCGTGGCCAACCCGGTCACGCCCATAAACCAGCTCCGCGCCTTGAGCCGCCTGGCCTCGTGGGAATCAAAATCCGGGCAGGGCGCATCGGCCATGGCGCACTTCAAGCAGGCCATGGGGTTCATGGACACCTATTACAACGATCCGGAATTCGCGGACGCCGCCATGCAGTATGTGGACGCGCTCCTGCGCCAGGGCGCCCAGGACCAGGCCATCCGCTTTGTCGAGAACTACTACAAGTCAAAGCCCATCACCAACGACCGCATCAAGAGCGCGCTCACCTTCACCCTTGGCCGGATGTACGCGGGCGCGGGCCGCATGGACGCCGCGGCGCAATCCTTCCAGTCCATCATCAACAACGGCTGGTTCCAGGCCGAACAGGCGCGGCAGGAACTCGCCAGAGTGCGCGGTATGGCCGCGCGGCA